>NZ_ADFQ01000106.1:0-663 GCF_000177355.1 Prevotella amnii CRIS 21A-A | reverse complement strand
CAAAGCAATAACTTATAACTGGTGATATTCAGCTTAAGCTATTAATCTCTCTATATATATCACTATTTCTCATTACAAATCAAATGTAATTTGGGTTTAAGAAAATACTATTATACAAAAAATAATTATCTCCCGAAAGTTACCTTATCTAACTTTCGGGAGATTCTTTAATAGTCATCTTACAAGATAATAAAAATTAGTCTATCCAAATAATTTTTGAAAAAACTAATACGCTTAAAATATCGTTATTATTCCTAAGACTTAGGACCTTTTCCAAAAGGAGCTATAGTGCGAGGATCGTCTATGTTAGCTTCTGGTAAATTAATCTTACCAAACTCTTGCTCGTAGCGTACAACATTCTCTTGCAAAGTCCTAATAAGACGTTTTGCATGTTCTGGAGCTATTAACACGCGACTTGCAACAGTAGCTTTTGACAGACCTGGGAGTAATGTTGCAAAATCTAAAACAAACTCTGAACTGGAATGAGAAATTATCTGAAGATTACTATATACACCACCAGCAACTACCGGATTAATATCTATTTGAAACTGCTGTCCTTCTTCATTCTGAGATTTTTCTTCCATCTTTAGTTATCTTTTTTAATTAATATTACAAAGGTAATATAATTGTACCAAAACACAATAACATACATAAAAAANAANA
>NZ_ADFQ01000107.1:0-15559 GCF_000177355.1 Prevotella amnii CRIS 21A-A | reverse complement strand
TTTAAACTTAAATGTTCTGGAAAAGAATCTTCCTTCTACGCTATAGTTTGTTTCCTTGTTTAGGAAATATTACTGTAGGCTTAAAGGTTAGGGCTTCTTCTGGCGTCATTTGCGCATAAGAAATAATAATAACTACATCGCCCACAACGGCGCGTCTTGCCGCTGCACCATTAAGACAAATGCAGCCACTGCCTCGTTCGCCTTTTATAATATAAGTTTCTATACGTTCTCCATTATTATTATTTACGATCTGTACTTTCTCGCCAGCAATAAGATTAGCAGCGTCCATCAGATCTTCATCTATGGTTATGCTACCCATATAATGTAAGTTTGCCTCTGTTATTGTAGCACAATGTATCTTACTTTTTAATACTTCTATAAACATTTTACCCTTTATATTTTATATGATCTATCAAACGAATGGGAGTTTCACCGCAATATACCGTGATACAGCCCACGATATTATCACTATCGTCCCAGCTATGTACATCAAGGAGCGTGTTGCCATCTACTATTTGAAAATATTCTACCTCTAATCCTTCTACCGCATTTATCTTATTAACGACATAATCATGAGTTTCTTCTACGCTATGTGTTTTACTATAAACAACGCTCTCACTCAATGCTTTATAGATATTTGGAGCAATAGCACGTTCTTTCTTGTTTAATAGCATGTTGCGTGAGCTTTTTGCCAAGCCATCTTCGTTGCGAATAATAGCACATTCCACTATCTGAATGTCCATTCCTATGTAATCTACAAGACGTTTAATAACAGCTATTTGCTGCCAATCTTTCTCACCGAAATAGGCTCTGTCAGGCTTTACAATAAAAAACAGCTTACTTACTATTTGGCATACGCCATTAAAGTGTCCCGGACGCTTAGCCCCTTCCATAACGGTAGTTTGGGGAGGGAAATCAAATTTGCGCTCATCTTTAGTAGGATAAATCTCTTTTTCAGTAGGTGCAAACACTATATTAGCCCCACTATCCTCTAATAGCTTGCAATCAGCCTCAAGCGTTCGCGGATAACGGTCAAAGTCTCCTTTATCATTAAACTGTGTAGGATTTAAAAAAACGGACACAATGGTGATATTGTTTTCCTTTACACAACGTTTTACTAATGAAGTATGCCCCTCGTGCAATGCACCCATAGTGGGAACTAAACCTATTGATTTACCTTCTTTACGAGCCTTGAAAATCTCGTTTTGAAGCTCTACAATCTTTTTAATTACTTTCATCAAACTTTAATTTTCTCTGAAAAACTCCATTTTTTACTAATGCAAAGTAACAACAAAATACTTAAAACAACAAAGGAAAAAAGAAAAATATCCATTCTTGTAAACTTATTTACTATGAATTTGTGTGAAATACACATCTTTATTAATAAAAAGTAGTACCTTTGCAAAAATATTAATTAATATAGAATGGGAAAGAGAATATTATTTATTAATCAGGAAATCACTCCTTATGTTCCTAAGACAGAGCTATCAATCTATGGAGCTAATATGCCCAGCTTGATGCAAGAGAGTGGGTTTGAGATTAGAACTTTTATGCCAAAGTGGGGAGGAATAAATGAACGTCGCGGGCAGTTACACGAGGTAATTCGCCTCTCTGGCATGAACTTAATAATCGATGACACCGATCACCCATTAATTATTAAAGTTGCAAGTATCCCTCAAACACGTATACAGGTATATTTTATAGATAATGAAGATTATTTTCAGAAACGCTCAACAATGACGGCTGATGAGAATGGCAAAGAGTTTTCAGATAATGGAGAACGTACTATATTTTTTGCAAGAGGTGTGCTTGAAACAGTAAAAAAATTAAGATGGGCTCCTGATATAATACACTGCCAAGGCTGGATGGCTTCAGTTATACCTCTATATGTGAAAACTGCTTACAGGGACGAGCCACAGTTTGCTAATTCAAAAATTGTTACTTCTTTATTTAATAGCCAACCTTCAAACTTAGGAGACAATTTTAAAAGATGCTTGGAGTTTAGAAGTGCAGATGCAGAAAAGTTAGCTAAATATAAAGAAAAGTTTGATGCTACAGAGTTAGGTAAATTAGCTATAGATTATTCTGACGGCATAATAGGTGTAGGAAATGAGGCGAATAAATCTTTAATAGATTATGCAATGTCTTCTTCTAAAGAATTGTTGTTGCATGATAATGAAGATGAAGAAATAAAAACAAAGTATGCCAACTTCTATAATAAGATAATTGGATAAATATCGCAGAGAGTATTATTTATGAAAAAAGTGCTTTTTTTCTTAGCCGTATCATTAGTTTTTTTAATATCATGTGATGATACAACAGGTAATGTGGGGGTGTCGCTTATTACAGAAAATGATAAGTTGGAAGTTTCTGCAGATAGCTTTGATGTTTCATCAGAATCGGTTCTTGCGGGCAATATAGCAGCATATTCGGCTACTGGGTATCTGGGAAGAATGATAGATAATGAGTCAAAAGTTAATGTAACAGCTAATTTTATGACTCAGTTTCATGTGCTTGATAATTATGAAATGCCTGTAAAAGATAGTATTGCAAGCCTTGACAAAGATGGTCGTGTTATAGCCGACTCTTGTGAAATACGTTTGTTTTACAAGAAAAGGTATGGTGATAAATTGTCTCAAATGAAGCTTACCGTTTATGAGCTTGATAAACCAATAGAAGAAGGCATTGATTATAATACCGATTTCGACCCTATTGCAAAAGGATATATACGCAAAGGTGGGCTTAGAGTGAATAGAAGCTATACTTTAGCAGACCTAACAGAGCCTGATAGCGTGAGAAATTCTTCTAAATATGAGAAGAATATTAATATACGCTTACATGATAAGTATACAGATAAAGACGGCAAAACATATAACAACTTTGGTACTTACCTTATGCGTAAATATCAAGAGAAGCCAGAAAGTTTTAGAAATTCATATCGCTTCTTGCATGATGTCTGTGCAGGTTTTTATTTTAAGATTACTGATGGTGAAGGTTCTATGGCAAATATAGAGCAGGCTCAAATAAATATTTATTATAGAAAAAAGGAAGGGAAAAAAGAAAAAGTATCATTTACTAAGTTAGTAGGTACAGAAGAAGTATTACAGTTGACCAATTTTGATGATAACAAAGAGCAGCTTAAGTCGTTAATGGGCGAAACAGGGCATACTTATTTGAGCTCTCCGGCAGGAATATTTACACAGATAACTTTGCCTGATGATATTGTAAATGGTAAGTATCAAGACTATGTTATAAACTCGGCAAAGATAGAAGTAAGATGTGTTAATAACAAAAACTCTTCAGTTTACAATTTTGGAGTACCTCAACATATATTAATGTTGCCTGCTGACAGCGTGAAAGCTTTCTTTACTCATACTCGCTTAAATGATAATAAAACATCTTTTTTGGCAACATATAACCCTGTGAGGAACTCATATATATTTAATAATATATCTGGAATAATAAATTTATTTAAGCAGGCAAGGTCGTCTTCTGTAACTGGCAATTTAGGCAAAGTGTTATTAATACCGGTAGACTTACAGACAATTACTACAGGAAGTGGGGCAGAGAAAAAGACTACTGTTACGATGATATCCAATAAAATGGGTTTATCAAGCACAAAGCTCTTAGGTAATGCCACAAAAGGTAATGGCTTGAGGATAACGGTAGTTTATAGCAAGTTTAAGGATAAATAAAAAACATATAATTTTAAATGGCTGATAATTTCTTAGAACGTCATAGAGAAGACTACGAACAACGTAAAGCAGAGTGGTTGCTAAAGAAGAAAAATATAAAAAAAAACAAGAAATTAAGTATAGAGCGTCCTGAAAACGAATCTTTGTAATAATATTTTATAGTCGGATACTTTATAAAGTATAACGACTATTTTTTACTTTTAACACTAATAAGATAAACAATATAAATGATATAATATTAGTTTGGCATATCATTTGCAAATATGTTTATATAGATATATTTCAGAGACAAATAAAGAAAAAGGAAGTTTTAAGGATATGATGAATCAGTTTTCACCCAAAGTGTCAGAAGTTCTCTCTTTTAGTAGAGAAGAGGCTGAACGATTAGCAAATAGTGCTATCGCCCCTGAACATATACTGTTAGCTATTTTACGCGAACAAACGGGAGCGGTATGGGATCTTTTTCAGGAACAGGAGCTTGACATTAACAACATAAAACAAGCTCTTGAAGAACGCCTTCGTCGAGGCAACAATGATCGTATAGCCATAACTTCAGACATTAATCTTAATGAGCAAGCTAATAATATATTACGTTTAGCTGTGTTGGAGGCAAGATTGCAACATGTGCATACTGTAGATGTTCCTCATTTATTTCTTGCTATCTTACATGATGCTACTTTAAATGGGGCTAAAGAAGTATTGGAAGAAAATAATATTAATTACAACTCAGCATTATCCTCTATGCACATGAAAGCTAATACACCTCAAAATGGATTGGGAATGGCTGAAGATGAAGAAGGCGAGGAAGATGTACCTATGGGTAGCTCTTCATTGAATAGTAATACGGAAGCTATTTCAAAATCTAATAACAAGTCGAATACACCCATTTTAGATGGCTTTGGTACCGATCTAACACGAGCCGCTATAGATGGGAAACTTGACCCTGTAGTAGGAAGAGAGAAAGAAATATTGCGAGTAAGCGAGATATTAGGCAGGCGTAAAAAGAATAATCCAATATTAATTGGTGAGCCAGGTGTAGGTAAAAGCGCAATAGTAGAAGGATTAGCTTTGCTTATAGTAAAGCGTATGACTTCTCCTATATTATTCGGAAAGAGAGTGATAGCTCTTGATATGACAGCCATTATTGCAGGAACAAAGTATCGAGGACAGTTTGAAGAGCGTATTCGTGCATTGATAAAAGAGATAGAAAAGAATCCTAATGTTATCATTTTTATAGATGAAATACATACGCTTATTGGAGCAGGTTCTACTCCCGGATCAATGGATGCTGCTAATATTCTCAAACCAGCTTTAGCTCGTGGTACTATACAATGTATTGGTGCAACAACATTAGAAGAGTATAGCAAGTCAATAGAGAAAGATGGAGCCTTAGAACGTCGTTTCCAAAAGGTTTTAGTAGAACCTACTACACAGGAAGAAACTATTCAGATACTTCAAAACATAAAAGATCGTTATGAGGATCATCATCATGTATCTTATACGCAAGATGCTATTTTAGCGTGTGTGAAATATTCTGATCGTTATATTACAGATCGTTTTTTCCCAGATAAGGCTATTGATGCATTAGATGAGGTAGGCTCACGTATACACATGAGAAGCGTAAAGGTACCACAAGCACTTATAGACCTTCAAAGAGATGTTGAGGATGTTATACAGAAGAAACAAGCCGCTGTTAAAAATCAAAACTTCGAATTAGCAGCAAGTTTTCGTGATAAGCAAAAAGAATTAGAACATCTTCTTAAGGAAAAGCAGGAACAATGGCAGCAAGGTGATGTGGGAGAGCGACCTAACGTAACAGAAGACGAGGTGGCAGATGTAGTTGCAATGATGAGTGGTGTACCTGTTCAGAAGATAAAAGAGGCTGAAGGTGTCAAGCTTAAAAACATGGACAAAGAGCTTAAAGAGGTTGTAATAGCTCAAGACAATGCAATAGAAAAGATGGTAAAGGCTATCCAACGCAACCGAGTAGGTTTGCGAGATCCTAATCATCCCATAGGTGCTTTTATGTTTTTAGGTCCTACAGGTGTAGGAAAGACTTATCTTGCGAAGAAATTAGCTGAAATAATGTTTGGTTCTAAAGATGCTATAATACGTGTTGATATGAGTGAATATACAGAAAGTTTCAACACTTCGCGTTTGATAGGTGCTCCTCCAGGATATGTAGGATATGATGAAGGTGGACAATTAACAGAGCGTGTGCGTCGCCATCCTTATTCTATTGTCTTGCTTGACGAGATAGAGAAGGCTCATGGTAACGTCTTTAATATATTATTACAAGTATTAGATGAAGGACGTCTTACTGATGGTAACGGGCGTTTAATAGACTTTCGTAATACTATTATCATAATGACGTCAAATGCAGGTACTCGCCAATTGAAAGAGTTTGGGCAAGGAATAGGGTTTAATGCAGCTAATATTAACGGATTATCACAAAATGAAAGTGATAAGGAACGTGCTCGCGCTATTGTGCAAAAGAGTCTAAGCAAGCAGTTTGCGCCAGAGTTTTTAAATAGATTAGATGAAATAATAACTTTTGATCAATTAGATCTTAAAGCTATAAAGCGGATAATAGATATCGAATTAATAGGGCTTTATAAGCGTATTAGTGATATTGGTTATGCTGTTCAGATATCAGATGTGGCAAAAGAATATGTTGCTACAAAGGGATATGATGTACAGTTTGGGGCTCGTCCGTTAAAACGGGCTATCCAAACTTATATAGAAGATGGTATTAGTGAGCTTATCCTATCTGACAAATTAAAGTTAGGAGATACTATTAATATTGATAAAAAACAAGATGAAGACAAACTGTCATTTGAAATAAAGAGTACAGAATAAGTATTATAAAAGAAGACCTCTGCTAAGCCTTTCTATTTAATAGGTTTTATATAAAATATTTTCTTACCTTTATGGAATGAAATATAATTTTATATTATTATAGCTTAGTAGAGGTCTTTTAGTTTAGAACAAAGTATTATGACATTGAAATGTCTTTAGTTTTATTGCTGTTATAATATTGAAAAATCTTTGGAAATCCATTCTTTTTGAGTATTTTTGCATGAAAATATATGTTTAGTAAATAACAATGCAAAAGTCAGATACACTGCAAGAATTTAAAGAAGTACTTAGGAACTGTAGAGAATTGTTTAAGAAGAAGCTTTATGACTACCAAGCATCATGGCGTATTTTACGCCCCTCTTCGCTTACTGATCAGCTTTTTATTAAAGCTAAACGTATTCGCTCTATAGAGATTACAGGAGAGAACTTAGTTGGCGAAGATGTTTTGTCTGAGTTTGTTGCGCTTATTAACTATGGCATTATAGGTTTAATACAGCTTGATAAGGGATTTGTTGATACGATAGATGTTGATAATGATGAAGCTTTAGCATTGTATGATAAATATGCTAACGTGGCTTTTGAGCTTATGTTAAAGAAAAATCACGATTATGGAGAGGCTTGGCGAGATATGCGCGTAAGTAGTTTTACCGATATTATTCTTACTAAGCTTCAGCGTATAAAGGAAATAGAGGATCATAAAGGTAAAACTTTAGTAAGTGAAGGCGTTGATGCTAACTATATAGATATTATAAATTATGCTATTTTTAGTGTTATAAAGCTCAATGAGGAAGACTAAGATTATTATAGTAAATATAGCTAGAGTAATTCTTGCTTTAACTTTTATCTTTTCTGGATTTGTTAAAGCAATAGATCCTTTAGGCTCTCAATATAAGATAAAAGAATATATTGAAGTGCTACATATGTCGAGCTATGTGCCTGATTGGGTGCAATTATTGCTTTCAATAGGGTTATCTGCAGTGGAGTTTACTTTGGGAGTCCTTCTTTTGCTTGCTATTCAGCGGCGTAAGGTTAGTAGAATAGTGTTAGTGTTTGCCTTTATAATGACTATTATTACTTTATGGCTTACCATTAGTAATCCTATTCAGGACTGTGGCTGCTTTGGAGATGCATTAAAGCTTACAAATATACAAACTTTTTCTAAGAATATTATATTGTTTCTTGCTTCATTGGCTTTAGTGAAGTGGCCGCTTTATCAGCCTCGTTTTATTTCAAAGAATAATCAATGGATAGCATCTAACTTTACTATAATATTTATTCTTGTCGTTTCTGCTTTGAGTCTTTACCATTTGCCTATATTTGATTTCCGCCCTTATTTCATTGGTCAAAACATAAAGAAGGCTATGGAGATACCTAAAGGTGCAAAGCAAACAAAATTTAAGACTACGTTTATTTGTGAGAAAAATGGTATTACAAAGGAGTTTGATGAGAAAAACTATCCTTATAATGATACTACGTGGGTATTTAAAGACTCGCGTCAGCAAATAATAGAGAAAGGTTATGAGCCTCCTATACACGATTTCTCTATTACAAATGATAGAACTGGGGAAGATATTACCGACTCTGTGCTTACGCATGATGGATATGTCTTTTTACTTATTATCCCATTTATAGAACAAGCTGACGAGGCTAATTTCAGTGATATAGATGCTATTTATAAATATGCAAAGGAAAATAATTATCCTTTTATGGCTATAACGGCAAGCACAGATACTTCTATTAAGCATTGGAGGAATATAACGGGAGCAGAATATCCTTTCTATTCTGCTGATGGTACTACGTTAAAAACTATTATTCGTAGTAACCCAGGTTTAGTCTTATTGTATAAGGGGACAATTATAAACAAATGGAATCATAATGATATACCAAAGGCAGAAAAGCTTAACGCTCCGTTAAGTTTGCTTACTATTGGTCATGAGCCTGAAGATAACACATTGGGAAAAATAGTTTTAATACTTTTGTGTTATGTTTTACCTCTTATCTTACTTATTGTAGCTGATAGGTTTTGGGCATGGTCTGTATGGATAAAAAAGAAAGAAAGATGGATAAAGATGAAGGAGAAATGGCTTATTAATCAAGAGAAAGGGCAAACAGCAAAGATGTTACATAAGGCAGAAAAGGTAATGGGGCAAGCTGAAAAGGTAATGGGTAATGCTGGTAAGGCTGTTTCAAATGCAGGTAAAAACATGGTTGATAAGCTCAAAAATGACAAAAAAGATACTCCAGATCAAGATAAGACAAGTATTTAATAACATATATAAACTTAATTAAAAATAATAGATAATGAGAAAGAAAATTGTTGCAGGTAACTGGAAGATGAACGAGAACCTGCAGGAGGGTATAGCTTTAGCTAAGGAGATTAATGAAGTGTTGACAGCAGAAAAGCCAAACTGTGATGTTATTATTTGTACTCCTTTTATTCATTTAGCAAGTGTTGCTAATGTATTAGATTCTTCTGTAGTGGGATTAGGTGCAGAAAATTGTGCTGACAAGGTTAGTGGAGCTTATACAGGTGAGGTTTCTGCTGCTATGGTAAAGAGTACAGGTGCACAATATGTTATTTTGGGACATTCTGAGCGTCGTGAATATTATGGTGAAACAGCAGAGATTTTAAAGGAAAAGGTACAGTTAGCATTAGCAAATGGCCTGAAAGTTATCTTCTGTTGTGGTGAAACTTTAGCAGAGCGTGAGGCTGAGAAGCAAAATGAAGTAGTAAAAGCAGAGCTTGCAGGGTCTGTTTTTCATCTTTCAGAGGAGGAATGGAAGAATATAATTTTAGCTTATGAGCCTATTTGGGCTATTGGTACAGGTAAGACAGCTACATCAGAGCAAGCAGAAGAGATGTGTGCTTATATTAGAAAGATTGTAGCTGAAAACTATAATAAGGAAGTAGCAGAAGAAACATCTGTGCTTTATGGTGGTAGCTGTAAGGCTAGTAATGCTCCAGAACTATTCTCTAAGCCAAATATAGATGGTGGCTTAATAGGTGGTGCTTCTTTGAAGTGTGCCGATTTCAAGGGTATTATTGATGCTTGGAAGAAGTAATATTTTAGATAAAGAAATTATATAAATCCCGCTTAAAAGAGGAGTTTTTATGCTCCTTTAGCGGGATATTTTCTCATATATAAGTAAAGAAGATGAAAAAACTTCTTGTAATATTATATCTTATACTATGTCATATTAATTCTATTTCTGCACAAGGCGTTGTTACTGTAACGCAGAGTTCAGATATTGAAGCCATTGTGAATGGTAAGAAAGCTAAAACAAAAAAGCAACTAAAAACAGAAAAGAAAACTACAAAGGAGGATAAAAAACAGTCTTATGTGCCAGTAGGGACACCTTCTTCTCATTCTCGGCTGCAAGAGCCCGCTATGGAACGTGTGCAAACACCTGTAATACCTTCGTGTAAGCCACAATCGTCTAACGAGATAGTTTCTGCTCCAAGGACAAAGCTTGTAAGAAAACTTGTGAAGAAACCTCATGTTTCGATGTCTGATGGAGAGGACGGTGAAAGTCAGATAGTAACCAAACGTCTTAAGCATACGTTTAAAAAGGTAAGAGGTTTTAGGGTACAAGTGTATAGTGGAGGAAATACTCGCATAGCTCATCAAGATGCAAATAAAGCAGGAAAGAAGGTTAAATCTCTTTTTCCTTCGCAGCCTGTATATGTTCATTTTTATACACCGCGCTGGATGTGCTTGGTGGGAAACTTCACTAATTATCATCTTGCTCGAAAGATTGCTCTTAAAATGCGCAAGGCAGGGTACCCTAATGCTAATGTTATTCGCACAATTATTTCTGTAAAAACTACACAAGTAGTAGAAGAAATACCATATATTGGTATTCCTAAAGAATCTTATTCACCTTATTAATATATATAATAGATACAAAATACTTAATGGCAAAAGGTAACGAGTTTCGTGAAGGTTTAGAAGAATTAGCCTTTCATTATGAAAAAATATTATCTCTTCTTGGTGAAGATCCTTCTCGTGAAGGTTTAGAGAAAACTCCTATGCGTGTAGCAAAAGCTATGCAAGTACTTACTCGTGGTTACACGCAGGATCCTCACAAAGTGCTTACTGATGCGCTTTTTGAAGAGAAATATAACCAGATGGTAATAGTTAAGGATATAGACTTTTTCTCTATGTGTGAACATCACATGTTACCTTTCTATGGAAAGGCTCATGTTGCTTATATTCCTAATGGTAAGATAACAGGATTAAGTAAGGTGGCGCGTGTTATAGACATATTTAGTCATCGTCTTCAGGTGCAAGAACGATTAACAGAGCAGATAAAAGATTGCATACAAGACACTCTTTGTCCGCTTGGTGTTATGGTAGTGCTTGAAGCAAAACATATGTGTATGCAGATGCGTGGTGTAGAGAAGCAAAATGCAATAACTACAACAAGCTCTTTTAGTGGTGCTTTTAATCAGGCAAAAACCAGAGAAGAGTTTATGACTCTTCTTCATGGAAAGAATATATAAATTAAGGAAATTACAAAATAAAGAAAAGTTTTATGAAGTTTAATTTAAGAGCATTAGTGTTATCATCTTTAGGCGTTATAGTATTGTTTACAGTAAGTTCGTGTTTAGGTGATAGCGATAATAAAAGCAATACTGATAATGAGTTTTTAAAGAAAGCTGTAAAGAGCTCGTTAGGTTCTTGGAATGGGACATTAAAGTTTGCAAATAGTCTTGGAGTAAAGGAAGATGTTAATAATGTTTCGTGGATAGCTTCACAAGAAAAGAACAATTATTATATAACGATTCCTAAGTTTCCTATTAGTAAGATAGCTAATAGTATACAAATGCCAAAGAGTGCTTCTTTAGTGGAAAAAGCTCTTTATGACAGCTTGAGTCTTGTAAAAAATGGCATCAGCAGTCTGCCAGATGTAAGCTATAAAGCTATTGTTGGCTCTGTGGGAGTGAATGATCCAGCGTGGAGCTTTATACCGATAGAAAATATAAAGTTTAAGCTTAATTATCTAAAAAAAGATCATTATTATATGTTGATGCAAACCGATGGCACTGAAAACGATAAGAAAATATATGCGTATAAATATAGTAGCTGTTATATAACATCTCCTGAGAGTATGGCTATTAATGGAGTTTTTCAATATTTGGTGGAAACAAATGAAAAAGGAGAAGTGTTGAAACTTGTAAAAGAATATAGTCCTTCACAGTTTTTTTACAAGTCGGTTAGTCATAAAAAATAATTTTTAATGAAGTTTATATCATGGAATGTCAACGGGCTTCGTGCTTGTGTTGGCAAGAATTTTAAGGAAGAATTTTTGGCATTAGATGCCGATTTCTTTTGTTTACAAGAAACTAAAATGCAGGAAGGGCAGCTTGATTTGTCTTTCCCGGGTTATGAATCTTATTGGAATTATGCTGACAAGAAGGGATATTCTGGTACAGCTATTTTTACTAAACATACCCCATTGTCTGTATCAAGAGGTATTGGTATAGAGGAGCATGATCATGAGGGTAGGGTTATAACTTTAGAAATGGCAGATTTTTATCTGGTTACTGTTTATACTCCTAATTCTCAAGATCAGCTTAAACGTTTACCTTATCGTATGCAATGGGAAACTGACTTTCAGTCATATCTACATAGTTTAGACAAGCATAAGCCTGTTATTGTTTGTGGCGACATGAATGTAGCACATGAAGAGATAGATCTAAAGAACCCTAAGAGTAATCATTTCAATGCAGGATTTTCAGATGAAGAGCGCGAAAAGATGACCACTCTTCTAAGCAATGGCTTTACTGATACTTTTCGTTTCCTTTACCCCGAGCAGGTTACTTACTCATGGTGGTCATATCGTTTTAAGGCACGAGAAAAGAACATAGGGTGGCGTATAGATTATTTTCTCATCTCAGATCGTTTGCGCGAGAGCCTTGAAGAGGCTAAGATTCATACAGAAATACTTGGTAGCGACCATTGCCCTGTAGAGATTATTCTAAAGTAAAAGGGGCTTTATAATAACATCTATGAAGGTGCAAGCGAAAGTACTTTTGTTAATGATAGTATCTTTAGTAGTTATTTTTTGCTATGCATTGATTCCTAATGATATAGCTTTAGGTACTTTTCTACTAAAGAAGCTACATCTTCCTATGCCCTTTTCTAATGTTATATCTAAGCCCATAGAGGTAAAGAAGCATAAGCGGTATGTATATAGACATCAGAGAATACTCTTCTTTGGCGATTCTATGGTAGAGGGTTTATCACGTCGCTTTGGTGATTATTGCGGAGAGAGTGGTCATATTCTTTATAGTATTATATGGTATAGCTCCACAACTGAGCGATGGGCAAAGAGCAATGTGATAGAACATTTTATTAAAAAGTACAGACCTACATATCTTATAATATGTATAGGAAGTAACGAGCTTTTTGTAAACGACCTTGAAGAGCGAAAAAAATATATAGCTCAGATATTAAAAAAGGTGGGAAAGCTACCTCTGGTATGGATAAGTCCTAACGACTGGAATGGAGATACAGGCATTGTCGATTTGATAAAAAAATATTCTGGCAAGGGGCTTTTCTATGATAGTCGTCCGTTAAAGCTTTATCGCGGTAGCGATCATTATCACCCTACATGGGAATCGGCAGCTTATTGGATGGACGAAGCAGCCAAATTTCTTAAGAGCAAAGAGTGTTCGGCTCAACTTTTTTTAAACGTTCCTAAAGGACATCATAAGCCAACTAAAACAAAAACGCTATCTCCATCATTTGAAAATTTTTAAGAATGAGTGTATGTATATATGATATAGCCTGTAAGAAGATTTAAAGATATTAATGTCTTAATAAGTGTGATACCTGCTTTTTATTGTCAATTTATTAAGTAAGCAGTGATGGATATAAACGATGAAAAGGTAAAATAATATGATAACAACACAATGGCAGTCGCTCCTTGATACAGCAGATTGGTCGCTGTGTACAATACCTTTCATGGTGTTGTTTATCTTTTTTATGGTTATCTTTGTTTTTTTATCTAAACAAAGCTACATCGTACAAAAGCTATGGGTAATAGCTTTTAATATTCTCTTTGCTATATTAGTAGGTAAGTGGGCAGTGTTGTTATTGTTATTAAACACCTTTTTGTCATGGTTTCTTACAAAGAAGATGGATAATATTAAAGGCACACATACAAAGAAATGGGCGTTGGCTATTATCATTTTTATAGAACTTCTTCCTCTTTTCTTCTTAAAATATGCTGGCTTTACTCTCGATATTATACATAATATTATTTCTACTAATATTTCCTTTAAAGCTTTCTTGCTTCCTGTAGGTATTTCTTTTTATACGTTTCAAGCTGTTAGCTATACCATAGATGTGTATCGTAAGCGTATAGATAGCAAGTGCTCGCTATTTAATTATACTTTTTATCTAACATTTTTCCCTTTGCTTATTGCCGGACCTATAACGCGTGCTAAAGATTTTCTTCCGCAGCTTTACTCCTATAGGAAGGTTAGTTCTACTATGGTTTATCGTGGCTTGTGGCTTATTCTTTGTGGAATAGTAAAGAAGTGTGTTATTGCCGACTATCTATCCCAGTATAACAACTTTGTTTTTGCAGATCCGTTAGCCTATACTGGCTTTGAGAATCTTATAGCTGTAATAGGTTTCTCGTTACAAATATATTATGATTTTGCAGGATATAGTGATCTTGCCATAGGCATTGCTGCCATAATGGGATTTCATATAAAGGATAATTTTTACTTCCCTTACCAAAGTGTTAACCTTACAGAGTTTTGGCATCGTTGGCATATATCTCTTTCTACATGGTTTCGCGATTATCTTTATATACCGTTAGGAGGAAATCGTCATGGAGCCATACGCACTTACTATAATGTTTTTATAGTAATGGTTATAGCTGGGTTATGGCATGGAGCTTCATGGATGTTTGCTATATGGGGGGTAATGCACGGTGTAGGATTAGTTCTTCACAAGCTGTTTTATAATATTGCTCTGAAAAAAGTTAGAGATACTGTCTTTGTGCATAGCCTTAGTTGGCTTGTTACTTTTTCTTATATCACAGTGGCATGGATATTTTTTCGTGCTCAAGACATGAGCATAGCAACAGATATGTTATTACAGATATTTCACCATTTCGATATATCTTCAGCTAAATCTTTTATATATTTTCGCCCTCTTTGGACTTTTGTTTTTATTGTGGCTGTTAATTTTCTATATCTTAAAGCAGAGGATTATAATTGGCTTCAGGCATATTTTGTACGATTACACTGGGTGATAAAACTTGTATTATTTATTATTGTACTTCAGTTAGTCATTAATATGAGCCAAGATAGTGTGCAGCCCTTTATATATATGAAATATTGACGTTCTATTTATAAGAAATAGTGCAGTGTGTGGCTGTATCCCTTTTTTATTGTAGTATATGGCTCATGGTAGAAGAGAGAAGATAAAATATGAGAAAAATATGAGCTGCATTATAATGTAGAACACTGTTTTTTAGAAATAGAAAACTAATGGTTTTAGAGAATAAAGAAAATCTGTTGCTTGCAAAAATAGATTATTTTTGCATCAAAATTAATTTATTTTTGTATTAAAAATAGATTAAAATAATAAGTAACTAATCAAGGAAAATGAAGAAATATCGAAAGATATGCAAACTAATTGGTAATGAGGTAGAAACGAGGCAATTTGCATAAAACTGCTCTATTTGTAAAGGGTAGAAATATGCAGATATAGGCAAAAGTTCAGTTACTAAATCATTACCAAGATTGGGAATATGTAACTAAATGCAGATGTAGGTAACTGAAATTGTTTCTCTCGTGTGTCTGTTGCTTTTGTCGGCAGTTTTTTGCATAAGTGAGGAACGCTTTAATTCGGGTAACTTTGCCCATAAAAATTAAAGCGTATGAAAACAGAAAAGATGAAGGTGTTGCTCTACCTCAAAAAGAGCGGAAAGGATAAGCAGGGTAAAGCTCCCATTATGGGACGTATCACACTTGGAAGGAA
>NZ_ADFQ01000108.1:0-1421 GCF_000177355.1 Prevotella amnii CRIS 21A-A | reverse complement strand
TATAGCACAGTTTAGTTGCAAGCTATCTTGTGATATAGATTTGTGGAGTCCTCGTGAGAGTAGAATGAGGGGCAAGAGCCGTGAGGCGGTGGAAGTGAACGGAAAGCTGGATAGTTTAGTACTTTCCATTCAGTCCGCTTATCAAACATTGCTCTCCAAAGGACAGGTATTTACTGCCACGGACATCAAGGAGCAGTTTCAAGGGAGCGTACAATCTCGGTGTATGCTTATAGAACGTCTTGATAGACTTATTAGGGAGAAAGAAGAACACATTGGAATAGATATTAAGAAAGATACGCTATCTAATTATCACTCTACACGAAGCAATCTTCGCACATTCATCGAAGAGAAATATAAGGTGAAGGATTTAGCTTTCTCACAACTATCTGAAAACTTTATTTACGACTTTAGAGATTACTTCTTGGGGACATTAGGTTTTCAAGAGAGCAGTTTTTATGGTGCAGCCTCCCAAATAAAGACCGTATGCAGGTTGGCATACCGTGAGGGATTGGCTGACACCTTGTTGTTTGCTAATGCAAAAATAGCAAGAGGAGATAAGAAGCTACCCAAAGCTCTTGACAGGTGTTCGCTTGACAAACTAATGAACATACAGTTTGGAGAGTTGGAGGAAGAAATGGAAACCGCAAGGGACTTGTTTGTCTTTGCCTGCCATACGGGTGCAGCCTATTGCGATTTGATGGAGTTAAGCAGGTTGCAACTTGTCCGTGATGACGAGGGAAGTCTTTGGCTGAAGTTCAACAGGCAGAAGACTGGAGTACTTTGCCGTATCAAGTTGTTGCCCGAAGCCATCAGGATAATAGAGAAGTACAAGAGCGATGAAAGGGAAAGCCTATTGCCACAGATGAAATATGCCACCTATCAATCGTATCTTAAAGCATTGCGCCTAAGAGCCAGCATAGCCTTTCCCTTTACCACACATACGGCAAGGCATACCTTTGCCACGCTCATTACCCTTGAACAAGGAGTACCGATAGAAACGGTAAGCAAGATGTTGGGGCATAGTAACGTGAGTATGACCGAGCGGTATGCAAAGGTTACGCCACAGAAACTATTTGTGGAATTTGAGCGTTTCCTTTCTTTCACGGAGGATATGCAGATGAGTATTTAGCCATAGAATAGAAGCATTAAAACTAAAATCATGATGAGAAGTACATTCAAAACACTGTTTTATATCAACAGACAAAAGACCAAGGCAAATGGTCAAACCTCCATACTCTGCCGTATCACGATAGATGGCAAGAACTCTGTTATTACCACAAACGAAGAATGTAAACCTGCGGAGTGGAATACTAAACAGGGGACGACAACGGACAAGAAAATCAATCTTCGCCTGCAAGCATTCAGAGAACTGGTAGAGAAGACTTATCAGGAACTGCTCTTAAAAGACGGAGTGATAAGTG
>NZ_ADFQ01000109.1:0-31495 GCF_000177355.1 Prevotella amnii CRIS 21A-A | reverse complement strand
AAATTATTCCCCAGAAAAATTCTACTGAGCCCCTTACACCCGCTAGACAGCATGCATGCTAGTCAAACAAAAATCCACCAGCTACAAATTTTGCATGTGGTGGATATGATCTTGTATCAGGTACAAATGGTTATGTGTTATGGAGTCTATAAGGTTTTTGTTATAAACTTATATCTTGAGGATTCTTAAAGCTTTTTATGTAATTACCATTTGAGAAATAATGGTAGCTTGCATAATCAATTTCTTTTAGATTTAAGCCGATTAAAGAATGATAAAATTTATCGATATATTTTGCCCTTGATTTAGTATTATATACACTTGTTTTTATCATTAAAATAGGAAATTTATTTGTGACACCTAAAAAAATGTCATCATAAATATTTGAAATAACAAGTAAATCTGTATTGTTTTTCTTACATATATCTTCTAATATGTTTGGAAGTAAACAAAAAGAAGACTTACAAAATGGTGTATAATCATATATGATAACGTTGTTATGATTTGAAAGGTATTCTTTTACTTGTTCTACAGTGACAGTGTATATGTTTGAGTAGTCGTGGATTTCATCTATTTTTCCTTTGTAGTTAATTATTTTTGCTTGTTCCTTTTTTGACAAGTGGGAATAACCTGATGTCAGTCCTGCTATTTGACAAGATGCTAAACTTAATAAAACAATAGCGAGTAAGTAAAACTTTTTCATAAGGTTTATAGTTTTAGAATTAAACATAAATAACAATTTTGCAAATTTACATAAAAAATAAGCAAAAAAGTTCTTCTTACAGTTTGTTAACTTTTTGATGTAAAGCGGTATATATTATTATTCTATAAAGAGTCGGATTTGGAGAGATTTTTGGACGAACATTATCATGAGTAGCAAACATGTTATCTTCTGAATATGTTATAAAATCTAAAATAACAAGTGGAATGAGAGTTTTTTACACTTTTGTGTAGTGCATATTTTTATTGTTGCTTATACTTTTGCCAAAAATAATTATTTCGTTATGGAAGACAGATATAATAGAAACAGGCTCTATGTGAACGAAAGAGAACAAGGCAGCATCAAAGATTATAAAATTTTCCTTGGTGGTGCAGGTATAGGCAGCATAGTGGCTGAATGTGCTTTGCGGTTTGGTTTTGAGCATATCACCATCATTGATGGTGATAAGGTGAAGGAAAACAACCTTAACAGGCAGAACTATACGGAGAATGACATTGGCAGATACAAAGCAGAGTGTTTGGCTGAACGTTTGCTAAATATCAATCCCAACGCGCAGATAGACTTTTATACGGAGTTCTTAACTCCGAGTAACATTGAGAATTTATTGAATGAGCATGATGTGGCTATCAATGCATTGGACTTTAAGGACGATACGCCTTTCGTATTTGATAATATTTGCAAAGAAAGAAAAATCCCTGTACTGCACCCATACAACTTTGGTTGGGCTGGCTTTGTTACGGTTGTAGACCCATTGGGGCATTCTTTATCTGAACTGACCGAAGAGCCAAAGGGATTTGAATTAAAGGTAGCTGAGTATGTTACTGGACACGGGGCTTTTTGGAATCAACCTAAAGAGTGGTTGGATAAAATCGTTACTCAATATCGAGAAGAAAGTGAAACGCTACCACCTCCACAACTGTCCATAGCAGCATGGATTACAGCAGGCTTATGTACAACGGCAATGTACAATCTTGCTACAGGGAAACCTGTAAACTATTTCCCAAAATTCTATCTCTCTTCGCTTTTGCCTTAAGTTTAGCATTATGAAATATAAAATAATATTTTCTTTGATTTGTTTTTTCCTTTGTAGTATGTGGATACATGCTCAAAGGAAAATAGAAGGCAATGTGAAGGATTCTCAGACGGGTAAGAATATTGCTTTTGCAAATGTGATTTTGCAGTTACAGGCTGATACAACAAAGAACTATTCTGGATCTTTAACGGATTTAGAAGGAAATTTCTCTTTAGATAATATTCCTACGAAATCTTATAGAATTGTCGTGTCCTATTTGGGGTATAAGACAATAAAAGAAAATATCGCTTTATCAGACTCCTCTCGTTTAAACAGAAATTATTCTTTACAACCATTAGCTGTAGAATTAAAGGAGACAGTAGTAACGGCAAATAGAAATATACAACATATCGATCATAGATCAATCACTTTTACCAGTGAGCAAATAAAGCATGCTCAGGTGGGTAGAGACTTGGTCAAGGATATTCCAGAAATAAGAGAAGATGCCTTAACAGGAACTTTAAAGAATGTTGATGGAAAAGCTCCTTTTATCCTTATCAATAACATTCGTTCTTCTGAAATGGATCTTAAAGCCCTAAAACCAAGTAATATAAAGTATATAGAATATTATGATATACCACCAGCTCGATATGCTACAGCAAGTTCTGTTATAAATGTTGTTACAAAAACATTAGAAAAAGGTTACAGCTTCGGACTAAAGACGAGAGATGCATTCAGCACAGGATGCTCAGATGATGAGGTCTACCTCTCTATTACACAAGGTAAGAGTAAGTTTGATCTTTCTTACGATTTTAGCTTACGTGATTACAAGAATGTGGTAAATAGCCGTTCGTATGAATATATGAAGGGTGTGGATAATTATATCGATAAGTCTTCTGGAAAAGAAAAATTCGGATATATTAATCAAGATATTAGTGTGAAATATGCTTATATCCCAAATATGAAGTCTATCTTTCAGATTTCCTTTGACCCTAATATTCTCTGGGAGCATAGTAACAGTATTCAAAATGGCGAGTATGGAGAGCTGGGACATGAAGACGGTATTATTCGTAATTCTCGTGATAATATTCATACATTTAATCCTTCTTTAGATCTCTACTTTGATAGGCAGTTTGATGATAAAAATAATTTAGCTGTAAATATTAATGCAGCTACCTTTGGTACTAATAGCACTTCCTATGAAGATGAGAAAATTTCAAATGGGATAGTGCTATCATATATAGATAATATGAGGCTGAAGAATAGAAAGAATAGTATCATCGGTGAGATTGATTATTCGCATCGGTTTGCAAATATTAAACTGAATACAGGTTACCGTACAGAATTTTCACATTCAAGGTCCAACTTGGATAATTTATCAGGTCAAGATGTATATTCCACCAACCAGTCTCAACATTATCTTTATACAGAATTAGTAGGGGGTAAAGATAAACTTATGTATAAAGTAAATATTGGAGTTTCAACATTAAAAATTAATTCATCACTTGCGTCTCAGTCAGAGATTGTGTTTACCCCTAAGGCTGAATTAGGTTATAATGTGTCGAATAACACATCACTGAGATTTGAATTTACTTCTAACCCAATTATTCCTTCTTTAAATATGCTTAGTAGTAATGTTACTATGCTAACAAGAGATATTTATAAGAAAGGTAACCCTCATTTGAAGAATGGAAAGGATACCAGAGCAACGCTTATGCTGAATCATAATAATGATTATATAGACTTAATGATAAGGGCTACATATTCCTATCAGTCAAAAGCTATCTATCAATATTTTTATACCGATGATGAAAATAAACTGATATCAGGTTATAAAAATTGTAAGCATGTAAATAGCTATGGGGGATTTATTATGCTCCAGTATAAGCCATTTGGGAATGACTTGCTGTCTTTCTCATTGGCAGGTGCACCTCAAATGGAGAAAGTATACAATGAGGATGATGTTAATAAAATCTTCTCCGTAGACAATCTGTTCGACGTAGACTTTAATTATAAGAATTTCAATGCACATTATCATTTGGTAATTCCTGTATACACTGCCAACGGAAGCTTTAAGAGTAGTACTGAAAATAATAATGATTTTACAGCAAGCTATAGAGTAAATAATTGGAAATTCTCAGCATCAGTATTTTTTATTGGCAAAGACGCGAAATACATTACAAAGACGAATTCTTCTTCTTTTGTAAACTATAACGAAGAGCGCAGAATAAAAGACAACCATTCGATGTTTGCAATAGGGGTAGAGTATAATTTCAATGCAGGGAAAAACAAATCATATACCCGCAGGTTAAATAATAGAGATACAGATTCTCCAACATTCTAGCTAAGTAGCCAGTAAAACTTTTATTAATTTTCAAAATAGGGTTAACACTTTTTGTTAGGTATCAACCATTTTAGTTATTTTTGCTTTGTAAAAAATTTACAACTATGAGTAAAGATAGTTCTTTTTATGAAACAGCTATAAAAAGATTAATATTTTAAGGAAGATGTCTTTAGATGACGATTTTACTTATTAGTAATATATAGTCCGGACTTGTTTTCTACTCTTTCGTTTCCGTTTGTTTTACTGTTTTTAGTATTCCCTTTTAGCAATAATATTTAAAGGTATCTCATTCATTCATAATTCCACAACGAGGACATCTGCCTTTACGATGCAAGTGCATTCCACAATTACCGCAATAATAGTTTTCGCTATGATGTAACCAATATTGCCTAAAAGCAAAATAAATATATAAAATAAGTAATAAATAACCTATATAATATAAAGTAGTAATAGAAAAAACTATATAATTTACTGCACAAATACCTGCCGTACCACTTAGATATAGAACAACATCTGTCGACTTTAATAAGCGCTTAACATCATCTATCGTAGCTATAGCAACAATAAGCATTAACCATACTAATAAAAGGAAAATATTTAGTAGTAATGGTTGGGAAAAAGGATTTAGCGAAGGATGAAAATAAAACTCTCGCCAAGTTTCAGGTGCAAAAAGCTGAATACTAGCATAAAAAGTTGCAGCAGAAGCTACAACCGTAGTAAGCAATGTAGGATAAATGCTATTAATATCATTAAAATGTACTATTTTTGCATTATGTCTTCGTATTTTTCTTAACATATACCCCACTGCTATTATTGAAATAACTATTAGGAATATAAGTAGATGAATATTTGAAAAAATAGATATAAACTGTGATATAGGATCAGCAGGAACTACGTTTTTAAGGAGTTTACTTTCGTGTATCCACCCAAACTGTGCGTTCTCTGTAGCTATATGTACCCATACAGAATCTATAGAATCTACAGGTAAAATACGTATATCTGCAACAACAATAACATTACCCTTATTAACAGAAAAAGAGTCAGTAGATAAATTATTAATAGTTTCTTCTGGCTGTTGACGGATAATAGATAAGGAATCTGATTTTACTACAAAATTAAAACCTGTTGAGTAATGATGTTTTATTCTAAAGTTAAGTGAGTCTATTTGTGCATTTTTACCTCCCCAATAAGTAGAAGTGTCTGTCCCTTGTTGCTTAATAATAGAATCGTATTTGTTAGATAATCTATGAAAAATCTGCGCATCTTGAATACTATCTGGGAGCTGAACTAAAGAACGAGTTCTTTGTCTATAACATCCTGTAAACAGAATATTTAAAAAGACGAAAAACAACAAATATATATTTTTTTCATTTTTCATTTCTCTATATCTCCTTTTTAGCTATTCTGAAAAAATATTCATTTGGCAATCTTTACAATCAAATTCTATCCTAAACTGGCGATTATCGGATAAACGCAAATGGAGTGGTTCACACCATGTAGGTTGTTTTCCACCTCGCTTTACACAATAGCCTAATGAGTATCGGATACAATATCTGCATTGCATCAAGAGTATATTAGGAACACCTGCTTTTTTATTATTTATTCTATTTAATTTATCTTCTAACTCATACACCATATCCTTATATTTTAGTCCTTGTGCATTATAAAAATTGAAAGATTTCTGATTGGATATATTATATAAATAAGGCATATTACGATATAGTAGACTATTAGCATCAAGTATAGAAACTTTATCTTCTTTTAATGTATAATGTTGATAAGATCTTTGTTTTCGTATGTTTTTTATCATATCATTAAGTTCTATAACTATCATACGTCTAAGTTCTGATAATACGCTGTTAGGGATAAAACATTGTTCAACTTCTTTTCCAATCTGCACAGTATCACATATATAGTGGGTATTACCTAATTTTGTAAGTTGCTTTATTATGTTTTCGACTTGCGTTTTTTTTGCTTGTTGGTGTTCAAAAGACAGTTTCGTCTTAACTTGATATTTTTTCTTATTTTCAGATATAATATTTGCAATCAAAGTGTAACCGTCTTTATCCCCATTTAGATATAAACTTATAGGTATACGTCTATCTGAAGTTTGCCCACTCAACTCTTTTTCGAACGCCTGATCTTGATTTCTATATAGCTTCATACCAGCTTGTAAACCTAGTGGCATTTTGTAAGGGTAAAGCCTATTACCATCTACCCTATTTACTCGAAAACCTTCTAATTTTATATTCTCTTTGCCTTCTATTATTGTTTTATGCAAAAAGCACAATCCATCTCCATTAGTAAAAGTTGCTGTACCAGCTACATTAAAACTATTATTACGTAATTCTTTCACTCTGCCAACATCTTCTCCCAAGGCTTTTGGCGTATTTGGAGAAAAGATATCTATTTGTCTACCTTTCACAAAATAATCTGTATAGCCACGATTAAAAGTCTTGTTTAGGTTCGGGGTAAATAGATACTTTGTTTTACCAAGTGAAGCTCTACAAAATTCTTTTGGATATTTATTTATTATAGAGTCTAATCTTTGCGAATAAGCAGAAACCACATTTTTAACATAGTTTACATCTTTTAATCTACCTTCTATTTTAAAAGAACACGCTCCTGCCCTCATTAAAGATTCTAAATTGTTAATTTGATTCATGTCCTTTAATGATAGTAGATGAGATTTTTGCTTTATTAATAAGCCTTTATTATCTATAAGGTCAAAAGGTAAACGACAAAACTGTGAGCAGGCTCCACGATTAGCCGAACGATTAAAACAATATTGAGAAGCATAACATACTCCACTAAAACTGACACATAACGCACCATGTACGAAGACCTCTAGTTCTAAATCAGGTAATGATGTGTGGATAGTTTTTATTTCTTCTACAGATAATTCACGCGCTAATACGACACGGTTAAAACCCTGCTGCTGAAGCCATTTAGCTTTGTTTAAAGTGCGCGTATCGCATTGTGTACTAGCATGGATTGCTATATAAGAAGGTAATCTTTTCTTAATTTCTTCAAATAACCCCATGTCTTGCACTAAGAAAGCGTCTACTCCAGCTTCTACTAATGCATCTACAAGTGCTAATGTGTCAGGCAGCTCTTCGTCATAGATAATGGTATTAAGCGTAATATGAACCTTAGCAGCATAGCGGTGAGCATAAGAACATAGATCGGCTATAGATTCTACACTATTCCCTGCCATTTGTCTCGCACCAAATTTTTGTGCCCCGATATATACAGCATCAGCCCCATGATCTATAGCAGCTTTACCACATTCTACATTTTTAGCAGGAGCAAGAAGCTCTATTGTTCTCATATTGCTCATGAAGATAATTCTTAAAACACAACTTATTGAAAATAAAGAAGTTACCATATTGGTAAAACTAAACAGGTAACTATTTAGAAACGAGCGAGCTACTCGGCTTCGCTGTTTTCTGCCTAACAAAGAACGCTTATTATTCCGTTTGCAAAGATAATACTTTGTTACCGAATAACAAGCGTTTTTGATGAGATATTCTTTATTCTGCACTTTTTGTATGCTGCTATGTTTATATTCCCCTTCCACGTTTCTTCTTTCTGTTAGCTTGGTATCTGAGTTTGCGCTGCCATGCTGTTTCTGCATAGTCATCGCCTTGCGAAGTTGGCGTCATAGACTTCTCCATACAGACTGATACGGTTAGCATTTATGTGAATATGTGTGTTGTCGGTGTCCTTGTGCATTACTGCCACCCATTGGTGGTTGTCAAGTCCCATTCGCTTGGCAAACAAATGAGTTATCCACATAAGTTCTAACACAGGTAGCTTTCTTTCGTCTTGTGGTGCGATACCAATTTCTATGCGGAGAAACTTGTTCCTGCAACGGCTGTTGTAGTCACTGACCACTTTCATTCCCTCATAGATTGTCTTTGGCTCCCTGCTGCAAAGATTGTGGAAGGCAAGCCGATAGCCGAGCTTGCCTTCCCTGAAGATATAGTCCAAAGCTGTGCTTCCGTGCGCTATTGCCTTACATTTTCCTATCATTTCTTGTTAGATTTTATTACTGTCCGCTAAACTTTTGGGTAAGATACAAATTTAGGGCTGACACTTCTCACGAGGTATCAGCCCTTTTTGTTATCTTTGCTTTTGTTCCCAAACTTAGATAACATAGGCAAAAGTACACATTTCTTCGGACAGCCTACACAATGGTACGGAGGAATGGATAAAACGTCTGAGAATCATCGATTCCACCACGATAACCCTGTTCTCTAACGTCATCTTCAAGGGCGTGGGACGGCATCCCAAGACGGGAAAGAAGGATACTTCTATGGCGAGAGTGCCAACGCCATCAAGATACAGATTTGGGGCACACTCATTGCCAATCTATTACTGTCACTGCTGCAAAGCTCATTGCGGAGGCGGTGGAGTTTCTCAGGGCTGGCTACTATGGTGCGCATTGTACTTATAGAATACCTCAACATGAATAATTTCTTCAACATGCCGGATGCCGACATGAAACTCATGCTTGAAGCAGCGGCTGAATCGCCACCGGAGGTAACAGAAAATGAATAAGGGGGCTTGTCGCTAACATGCTGCCATCCGAACTATTGTGTCTCAATGAGTTGGAATAAGGATTTCTATGTTTAGCGGACAGTAATAATATTGAAAACATGATGGATGTTTGGTAGCCGGGCAATTTCCTGCCTACCAAACATCCATTCCGTTTCGGTCATGTTTTATTCCTCTCCCGTCTCGTCTTTCTTCATCTCAGAAAGCAGGTAGTAAGCACCTGACTGCACAATGCGTGAAAGACGATCTGCCGGCCCCTTGGTCTCTATGCCCACGAGGTCACCTTCTTCCTTCACCTTCTTGACCATCGTGGGGACAAACTGCCAGTTGTTCCCTTGCTTTGCCGCCGTGAAGATATAAGATTTTCCATCCACTTCAACGATGGCATCAGACGAAACGGCTCTCGTCCTTTCGCTGCTTGTTGCAATCTTCGCCTGAACATACATCCCTACAATCAGTCCCGTGTGCTGTCCATCCAAACGAACACGCACCTCAACCGTTTGCGTTTCGGCTCTGAAAATCTTGCCTATGGAGTACACCTTGCCCTTGCAGGCGGTTCCGTCGGCATGAACAATCTTCAGTGCTACATCCTGTCCCACCTTAATTTTCGGCACATCACGTTGGAAGACTTGCAATTCAGCATACATGTTGCTGGTGTTAGCAATCTTCATCATGGCCATTTCGGGCGATACATATTGCCCCGTTTGCACGTTGATTTGTTCCACTGTGCCGTTGATGGGACTTGTCAATGCAATGACCAGCATTGGTTTTCCTTTGCGAAGGGCAGACGTACTGATGCCCAGTTGTTTGAGTTGGGCGGCAAGCATCTGCACCTGACCGCTCACAGTTTGCAGCTCCGACTTCGTACGGTCGTAGTCTTTGCCAGCTCCTACACCTTCGTTCATCATCATGGTCTGGCGGTCAAACTCCTTTTTCAGGTATCTCTGTCGGTTCAATGCCGAGAAATAATCCGTCTGAAGGTTTACCAAATCAGGATGAGACAGATAGGCCACCACCATTCCTTTGGTCACAGATTGCCCTTCATGAACCAATATTTGTTTGACGTTACCGCCCATTTGCGGGGTTATGGTTGCCTCGCTCTGGGGGCCAACTGCCAGCTTTCCATTGACGTCCACATTGCTGATGAGCATCGTGTCGGCGATGTTCCCCACTTTGATGCCTAACTTTTTCACCTGTTCATCGGTGAGTTTCACCTTTGTCATGCTGTCCGATGACTGTTTTTCTTGTTCGCCAGCGTCCTTAGTTTGCTTGCCACAAGCTGCTAAAAGGACGATGAGCGAAAGGATGAGATATGCTTTTGTTTTCATTTTTTATATGGTTGGATATTGTAAATTGATGATTGTGTCGATGAATTGTTCGTATGCTTCCCAATAATCAAGCTCGGTTTGCACGGCGTCACCCATGGTCTGAATGAACCCGATGTAATCGGTTGCACCCAGCTTGTAAGCAGAAGACGCGCCACGTTGCTGCGCCCTGGCCGTGGGAAGAGCTGTGTCCCGGTAATATTGCAGTTTGTGACGCCACTTCTTGTACGCAGTGTGCAAGCGTGCTTGGTTGTCATCCAGCTGTTTTTTCAGCAAGTCAAACTGCATGTTTTCGATGTCCCTGTCCAGGGCGGCAGCCTTTTGTCGGGCCTTATACGAACGTCTAAACAGCGGAACACTCACGCCAACGCCGAATGTCCAGTAGCCGTTTTTGTCGCCAATGCGCTGTGTACCACCCTCTATGAAGAATGCCGGAAGCCCTTTGGACTTTTCCAGTCGGATGTTTTCTTCGGCCAATTTAATCCTCTCCGACTGACAAGTCAATACGGGATTTGCACTGCTTCCTACCTCTCCAAGCGTCTCGTCTGGAGCCGTAGTGGGTTCATAGAGCCCCTCTCCCAGCCACCGTGACAAGGCCTTCAACGCCACTTGGTAATCAAACACCGACTGCTTGAAGTTTTCTTTGGTTTCAACAGCCTTCTTCTTAGCGGCCAGATAAGCCAACTTCGACGTTTCTCTTGCCTCGTAACGCACTTTCGCCGCATGCTCGAAGTTCTGGTAGATAGAATCTATCATGGCATGCACGTTCATCCTTTGCCTTAGAATATAAGCCTGCGCATAATCGCGGTAAACGTCTTTGCGCAATTGATGTTCGGTGAGATTCATCTCCGCACGAGCCACATTCACCTTTTGCCGCTGGGTGCGCACGCGCTGTTTGTTCCCCAGCACGTCAATGTTTTGCCTGACAGACAACAGAGTAAAGGTGACATCGTTGCCTCTTCCAAGATCTTCTACCCCTGCCGACAGCTCAGTAAGTCCCACCTCGCTTACGCCTTTGACCATGGTCTCTTCACGATTGACACCCATCCGCGCCAGACGAATGCTTGGATGATATTGCTCAGCCAGCTGTAAGGCTTGTTGCAAACTCACTGGCTGTTGAGCCTGCATGCCGCATGGTGCCAGCAGTGTCAGCATCAGGGCAAAGGCCGCTTTGGGTATCCTATTGGCAGTTTTTCGCTGCGCTTTCTCTTCCAAGGCGTACAATAAAGGAACGACAAGCAAGGTAAGCAGCGTAGCCGTGAACAGTCCGCCGATGACCACAGTGGCCAAAGGTCGCTGCACTTCAGCACCTGCCGACCCCGACACTGCCATGGGCAGGAAGCCCAACATGGCGGCCGTAGCCGTGAGAAGTATAGGGCGGATGCGCTCTTGCGTACCCTTAATGATTCTGCGGTTGATGTTGTTCATACCTTCTTTCTTTAACGAGTTGAAACGATTGATGAGTACCAGACCATTGAGTACGGCCACTCCGAAGAGGACGATAAAGCCCACTCCGGCCGAAATGGAGAAGGGCATGCCCCGCAACAGCAATGCCAATACGCCGCCTACCGTGGCCAGCGGAACCGCCATATAAATCATGAGGCTCTGCTTGAACGATTTCAAGGCGAAATAAAGTAGCACAAAAATCAGGAGCAGGGCGATAGGCAAGACGATCATCAAGCGATTCTTGGCCTCCTGAAGTTTCTGGAATTCACCGCCATACGCCAATCGATAGCCAGCCGGCAGGCGCAGTTGCTGATCGAGTTTGTCCTGTATCTCATCCACAACCGACTGCACATCCCGTCCTCTGACGCTCACGCCGACATAGATGTTACGCGAGGTTTGTTCGCGGGAAATCTGCATGGGCCCCGACTCATAATCAATTTGTGCCACCTCGCTCAAGGGTATCTGTGCCCCGCTGGGCAGCGGTATGTAAAGTTGGCGCAGGTCGTTGATACTCTTCCGGTAAGCGTCAGAGAGCCTGATGACAAGGTCAAACCGTTTCTCACCCTCAAACACCGACCCTGCGGAACTTCCGGCAAATGCGCTGCTAACATAGGAATTGAGGTCATCGATGTGCAAACCGTATTGCGCCACCCGCTGCCTGTCGTACTTCACCGTAATCTGCGGCAATCCGTCCGTGCGCTCAAGGGTCACATCCTCGGCTCCCTCTATCCTACTGATGATGCTCACCATCCGCTCACCCAGTTCGCTAAGTTTGTCGAGATCGTCGCCATAAAGTTTCACGGCCACATCCTGGCGCACACCCGTGAGCAGCTCGTTGAAACGGAGGGCCACCGGCTGTGAGAACGAGAAGTTGAGCCCCGGCAGGATTTGCAACTTTTCTTTGATCTTTTCTATCAATTCTTCTTTGGTCTTGGCCGATGTCCATTTGCTACGATCTTTTTCCAGAATGATGAAGCTGTCAGTATAGTCAAAGCCCATCGGGTCAGTGGGTATGTCGGCCACCCCAATGCGTGCGCATACAGTTTTGATTTCCGGAAAGCTCTGAAGCAGCAGGCGTTCCACCTCTTCCTCTCGCTTGATGGTTTCCGAGAGCGAACTGCCGGGGCGGAGGAAGGTTTGCATGGAGATGTCGCCCTCATCGAGTTCAGGCACAAATTCGCCTCCCATCCGCGTGAAAGCGAATGCGACAGCCAGAAACAAAGCAGCGGCAGAAACAAGTACCGTCTTTTTATGACGCAGGGCATACAACAGCAGTGGATGATAAACATGTATGATGCGCCCCGTCACACGGTTGCCCATGTGCTGCAAACGGCGTTCCATCCGCGCCATCCAGCCGCTCTGGTGGCTCAATGGACGAATCAGCAAAGATGAAATCATCGGCACATACGTCAGACACAGAATGATGGCTCCCAGTACGGCGAACGAGAAGGTGTAGGCCATGGGGGAGAACATTTTTCCGCTGACGCCAGAGAGAAAGATGATGGGGGTGAACACGATGAGGATAATCAGCTGACCGAAGAAGGCCGAATGCATCATTGAAGAGGCGGCCTCGAAGGCGACGGCGTTCATGCCGCCCCGCCCCAGTTGGCTGTGTTTCTTGATTCTTTTCTCCATTTCGAACACCGTGCCTTCTACGATAATCACCGCCCCATCGACGATAATTCCAAAGTCGATTGCACCCAGGCTCATCAAGTTGGCGCTCACGCCGAAAATCCGCATCATGATGAGGGCGAACAGTAAGGACAGCGGAATGACCGATGCGGCGATGAAACCTCCACGCAAACTTCCCAATAACAGCACCAGCACGAATATCACGATGAGCGCCCCTTCTGTCAAATTGCGCGCAATGGTACTCGTTGTACGCTCGATAAGGTTGGATCGATCGAGAAAAGGTTTGATGTCGATGCCGTCGGGCAGCGACTTTCTGACACTCTCCATGCGCTCCTTCACCGCTCTGACCACCTTGTCAGAGTTGGCACCCTTGAGCATCATGATCATGCCCCCGACTGCCTCATGACCATCTTGAGTGAAAGCGCCGTACCTCACTTGCGAGCCAAAGCCCACCTTATCAGCTACGTCGCGCACGAGAACAGGGATGCCGTTGACATTCTTCACCACGATGTTCTCAATGTCGTTAACCGACTTCACCAGTCCTTCACCCCGGATGAAGCTGGCCATGTGGTCACGCTCTATGTAGGCGCCGCCCGTGTTGACGTTATTTTTTCTAAGGGCTTCGTACACCTCGCCCACGCTCACGCGCATGGCGTTGAGCCGCTGGGGGTTGAGGCCCACCTCGTATTGCTTGATGCTTCCGCCAAACGAGTTGACCTCCACCACGCCCGGAATCATGGACAGCTGGCGCTTCACTATCCAGTCTTGAATGGTGCGCAGCTCCTGCGTACTGTAACGGGCGGTGTCTTTGGGAACAAGGGTGTACTGTAAAATCTCGCCCAGTCCCGTGCTGATGGGACCCATCGCGGGCGTTCCGAATCCCTCCGGAATGTTTTCGCGCACCTCTTCCAGCTTCTCTTGCACCAACTGGCGAGGCAGGTAAGTACCCATATCCTCTTTGAAAACGATAGTAACAACAGACAGGCCAAAGCGTGAGATGGAACGGATGCCCTCAACACCGGGCAGGTTAGACATGGCCAGCTCTACGGGATAGGTGACGAACTGCTCGATGTCGGCCGTCGAAAGATTTTCAGAAACCGTGATGACCTGCACCTGGTTGTTTGTGATGTCGGGCGTGGAGTCTACGTTAATGGTTCGCAATGAATACACTCCGCCGCCGATGATGGCCACCAACAGGAGTACCACCAGAAATTTGTGTTGAATAGAAAAATAGATAATCTTGTTAATCATAACCTTAGTATGAACATGTACGACTTACTGCGGAACAGTTGTTGACAACTGCTCTGCCACTATATAAAAACAATGGGTATTATAAAGCGGGAGGACCCCTTCGTCCACTTGAGGCTATATGTGCCTCAAGCAATCGGACGATGGGTTCGGGCGTTTCGCCAACTGGCGAAACTATCTGCACGTGCGGGTGCATGTCAGCAGCGTGGGCGCACAGCCAATGAGGCTGCTGCTGCGCCACTTGTATGACTGGCTGCGCATGCTCGTCGTCCTTAACAATGTGCCTGATTTGCTCTACAGGACAGTTGTCTGCCTGCGATTCCTGTCCGGAAGAATTATGGTGGGTGTGGCGGTCATTGATTTGACCGTCTGTCTCGCACCTTTCTTCCACGAAACAAACCTTGCTCAGGTGGTGATGATGGGGCACGGCCAACACCAGCAACACCATGAGCATTGCCAGCCAAAGACTTACTATGAGTGCTTCTCTCCGCATCATGATGCAAAGATGGCAAAATTTTGTTGCAACTCAGTTGCAAAGTGCTCATCAACCTGTTTTTTCAATTGCATTGACTTTGGTTTTCAATGTAGATGCACTTGCGCACCTATCTTATACGGCTATTCGTCGAACGTGTTGATTGTCAAAACACTAACCGTGTCCTTGGACATAAAAAAATAGGCTTTGCCACCAGCACATTCACATAACACCGCCATTTCCTCTAAGGGTACTGAGGTTGAACAACAAATGATTGTTTTTGCTAACAAGCAACCGTTTTAATGGCTCTTCCGTTAAATGTGTGGACACTTTTTGTATTGCTTTAACGTAAGAGCCGAGGTTGCTCATTAAACAAAAATATGGCTAAGACTGTCAACTTTCTATCCTAATATCATCCTCTTTCAGAGAAAACCTTTTCATTTTAAGACTTCGAAAAATTGTAGACAAGAGATTGAAAAATTATTTCATTACCTTATCACATAAAGTTTTGTAGTCCTTAACAACACCGTACACTATATTATTATTATGGCTGATGGCTTCAAAGTGGCGGGCAGCGCATTCGATTTTGGCATCTTCAGCACCACGAAGTTGTGAGCGTTGCCATTCGTTGCCCTTGGTCTCGGCAACAAAGTAGATATGCTTTACTGTTCCCTCGTTGAAAGCAATTGCCCAGTCTGGATTGTAATGTCCCATCGGAGTGTTTATATAGAAGTCATGAGGCAGCTTGGTATAGACTGCTACTTCGTCGTGGGTCTCCAAAGCCTCGGCAAAACGTTTCTCCACGCCCTCGCTATCCACCACCACAAGGTCGTACAGCGACTTTGTGCTCTCTATAGCATTGATACCTATCTTTCCACGCAAGGTATCTTTTGTAAAGATATCTACATCGTAGGTATTGCTCGTGCGCTGGTAGCATATTTTCTGTACTACTGCCATTGCTTTTTCATCGTAAATGATATTGCCCACCTTACGGATAAACTCCTCGGGATTCATCTTAAACTGATGGAACGTTGCTGGCTTAATACCTTTTAGAATGGCTACAATAGTTTTACGGGTTAGTCCAGTGATAGCCACAAGCCTACCTATCAAGTCGTATGCCACACCAGCTCCCACCGTCTCACGCACATGGTAGGTGTGAGCTGTGTTTTGCACCATTGCCGTGCCGGCTTCAAGCGATTCCTTATCGCGTATCTCCTCCATGTGTCCTTCTTCCACGACCATGCGTATTTCTGTTACACTGAGATGCTTGTTGATGGCATCTATAGACTTGTGAATAAGGTCCGAAGTTTCAAAGTCCACCTTATAATAGGTCTTAACGTTGATGCGCTTCCACAATTCTTGAAACTGCTTTTTCTTGAACCGCTCCTCTTGGAAGTTAGCTTCCTTAGGTTTACGTCCATCTTCTATCTTGATAGTTTGAGGATTGAACACCCTGTCCAAAGTTTGTATAATACCTGCTTTAACAGACTCAAATTGTTCGCCAAAACAGAGTGTCCCAGCCTCCTTTGCTTCAAAATAGGTATTGGTCAGTTTACCGTCATCGTCTACATAATCTCGCTTGATGAGTTGATTATAAATTTTGCGTGCCTCATCAACAGTTACTTTCATTTTCGTACCCTCTACCGTCTCAAACACGTTATCAACAAATAGTGTTGGGGTAATCACCACCGGGCGGTCGCTCACCACTTCGGCTATTTCGTGTTGCAGCTGTTTGGAGAATTGCTCATAGCTCTCACTGGCAATCACGGTTAATATATTGGTATCAAATACCGTATCACCAAGCACATCTGCATCTTGTCGTTCTCCATTCTTATTCACACATAGACGCATACCACGTCCCACTTCCTGACGTTTACCTATCTCATTTGCGGTATTCTTTAATGTACAAATCTGAAAGACGTTAGGGTTGTCCCAGCCTTCACGCAAGGCTGAGTGAGAGAAGATGAAACGTGTAGGTTCGTCAAAACTCAACAGCCGTTCCTTATCCTTCATTATCAAGTTGTAGGCACTATCATCACTACAACCTGTTTCGCCACGCTTCACCTTCAAATCGATAAACTTCCCTTTCTTGTCTTGTGAAAAATATCCGTTGTGTACCTGCTCTATAGAGAAGCGTGATAGATAGCGTGTATAAGCCTCATCGGTAAAGGTAGGCATCAGCTCTTGCAGCATACGCTGGTACTCTTCCTCAAACATCTTAGCAAACTTGCCTTTGCCATTGCCCTCTTCATCGTATGTACGATAGTTCTCCACATGATCGATAAAGAACAAGCTCAACACTTTAATACCTTTAGGAAACAGCTGACGCTCACGCTCAAGATGTGTCTTGATGGTTTCGCGTATCTGTATTCTGCGCATAATATCTTCAGTAACCTCTCCTTGCGAATCTCCCTCATAGAGAGTCATGCCATTGAGAAGTTTCACGCTGCCTGCACGTCCGTCTATACGCTCCACTACATAGTTATCACGATACTCTGCCATCTGTCCGCTCTGCTCATAGAGGTCGAAACCTTCGTCCACCAGCTTGGTAGTCTGACGCACGTTGCCCGTACTGCCCATAATATCGTATGTGATACGTGCCTGCGGATTCTTACCTTTGCTTACCACAATCTCATCAAGATAGAGAAAACCATTGGTAGCAGTGCTTCCCACTTGACGAATGCCCTTTACCTCTATCTTTTTCACCAACTTCTTGTTGTAGGCATCAATGGCATCAAGGCGGTACACCATATTCATTACCTCGCGGTGAGTGGCAGAATAGAGCAGCAAGGCGAGAGGATTAAAAAGCTTGATACCTTTTCGAGTGGAATTGTGAACATTGGCACCGAGCACACTCTGTGGCTCATCGATAATCATTACCGGATTAGTCTTTGCCAATACGTCTATTGGGCGACGATAACCAAACTCTTCTCGCTTTGAGAAGATGATACGTGCGGCGGCGTCCCCACTGCGCCCTTCTTTGTTCTTGTCTTCGTTGAAAGACGAGTTGAAAGCCTGCGTGTTGATAATCATGGCGTGCAGGTTGTTGTCGCTGGCAAAGCTGTCTATCTTGGTGAGTTGCTTAGAGTTATAAATGAAGTACTGCATGCGCTTGCCATATTCATGGGCAAAGTGGTCTTGCATGGTCTCAAAACTCTTATACACGCCTTCACGAATAGCCACACTGGGCACCACAATGATAAACTTGCTCCAGCCATAATGCTTGTTAAGCTCGTACATGGTCTTGATGTAGGTATAGGTCTTACCCGTACCTGTTTCCATCTCTATAGTAAGGTTTATGCCTTCGCCCTCAAGGTGGTCAATAGGCTTCTGTCCTTGCTCCATCTGGATAGTGCGCACATTCTCTTTGATGTCAGCGCGATCGAGCTTAAGAGGTGCATTACCAAACCCTGTTTCGAACAATTGCTTTTGTGTGCCCCAGTCCATAATGTAGTTAGCACTGTCTTGATAGGGCTGTCCCTCAAAGGCGCGCACCACGTTGCGCGCAGCCTCTACTTGAAATCCTTGATGTTTGTATTTAATCTTCATGCTCACTTTCTTTTTTATTGATATTCCCCAAGCGTTTGATAGTATTGAGATAATCTCGCTCAGCGTCGCTGATGGTGCGTTGCTTGTATTTACGATATTCGGTTGTGGCGTGCTCCATGGCGTCTTCGTGCGACACTTTGCCTGCATCTTGCAACAATTGTTCACCAGACATAGTGAGTATTCTGTCCAGATAGTTTGCCCAGTCGTTCATCGTCATAGGCTGTTCTCGCTCTGCCTGACGCTCTGCAAAGTCGAGATAACCCGATACCAACTGCCCCATAGCGCGAAGTTCTTTCTCGTTGAGATAATTCTTTGCCGTGCGAGCTTCTATTAGCGTGGGCTGATTGCCTTTAAACGTGAGCAATCCCATAAAATCTTTTTCAGCATCTGCACGCTCCACAATGAGTTCAGCTGCCGTATGCCCATGAATGGCATAATGTATCTTGTTTTGCACCTTTTGAAAGAACTTCTGCGATACCGATGCGCGAGGATCATAGTCGATACTGGTGGCATAAATCTCTAACACTTGCCGATACATCACCTTCTCAGTGGAACGAATGTCGCGAATGCGCTCCAGCAATTCTTTCCAATAGCCATCACCGCCCAATTTCTTCAGACGGTCATCATCGAGCGTAAAGCCTTTGGTGATGTATTCTTTCAGCCTGATAGTTGCCCATTGGCGGAAACGTGTAGCAATGATGCTGCGTACACGATAGCCAAGGGCAATAATCATATCGAGATTGTAGAAGGTCGTCAGGTACGATTTACCATCGGCAGCAGTTGTTCGGAATTTCCGAACAACTGCCCCTTCCTGAAGTTCCCCCTCCTCGAAGATGTGCTTAATATGCTCGCTTACATTCGACTTGCTCGTCTGATACAGTTCGCACATCTGTGCTTGAGTTAGCCACAGCGTGTCCTCCTCAAGTTTCACATCTATCTTGGTCAAACCATCTTGACCAGTATATATCAATATCTTGTTATTCTCGTCCATAGCCAATCAAACCACTTTGATGTTATCTTTTGCCTCTTTATCGTCCCAGTTTAATTTCTGCTTGAAGAGCTCAAAGATGTTTATTTTGGTTTTGTCTTCGCTGAAGCAGCTGTCGCGGAAGAGTACGCGCACGGGTAGCTTGTCAGCCATAGCCTTTGCCACATTCTCGGTGATGTTCTCCGCAAAGCATGCCACCAAGCCGCCATCGTCTACGGTGTATATCTTGCAGCCGTCCACCTCTTCGGTAGTCATGGGCAGAGATAGCTGCACGCCCCATGAGAGCATAGCCCCAAAGAGAAGGTCGAGGTCTGTGCGGTCGGCTTTTATGTTGTTGGCAAAGAGGTCGAGCGTCCGCTGGTCGTATTCGCTGGGCTGCTTCGTTACGTCCTCATAGTTGCTGCCATCAAGGCGGAACACACGAAAGCCAGTGTCAAGGTGTTGTGTGGTTAATGGCGTTTCTTCTTTTATCTTCTTTCCCGCACGGCGGATACGCTCCTTGGCTATCTCGGGAATAGTAGCATAACCAGATTTACGGGCAGGACTTTCTTCAGGTGTATCTTCTATAAGCTGCGCACAGATAAACTTGCAATGTTTCTCCTTTTCTGCATTATATTGCATCAATGCATGAGCGGTAGTAGCTGAACCTGAAAAAAAATCAAGCACAATACTTTTATCATCTAAATTTGCCAAGGTAATCAGCCGTTTTAGAAGACGAACAGGTTTAGGCCCATCGAACACGCCTTTGTCTTCAAAAAGTGCAGTGACTTCTTTTGCGCCTTCTTGGCTGTGGCCCACTTCTTTATAAAATAAGATTGATGTTGGTGCCATACCATCAAACTTTAATTCTGAAAGGAAACGCTTTAGACGAGGGACACCATCTCCATTAGGGCCGAACCATATGCGGTTATCTCCGAGTCTCTCACGAAACGCATTTCGTGAGAGCCTCCAGCAGCGCGCTGCTGGAGGCTCTACAATTTTCCCCGAAGGGGTCGTAATGGGGTAGTCGCAAGCCGCATTATAGGTTTTTACAGAAATATCGCTTGACGTCCAAACACCCCTTGGGTCGTTATCTGGGTTCGAATAACGTGCATTAGCTTCTTCTGTGCGGGGCAATCGACCTATTTTGAATTTCTGAATTTCCTTGGCATACATTAAAATGTAATCGTGGCTATTAGATATATACTTGGCATCATTTTTGGGTGCAAATGCTCTTTCCCACACCAATTCCGCAACAAAGTTGCTTGCCCCAAACACCTCATCACAGATTTTGCGGAGGTTATGCACCTCGTGGTCGTCGATGGAGATAAAGATAACGCCATCTTCCGTCAGCAGCGAGCGAACCACGAGCAGGCGGCTATACATCATTGAGCACCAGTCGGAGTGGAAACGACCGTTGCCATCAAGATTCTTGCGATAGCGCAGCCCCTCTTCGTCGATATTACCAGCAGCAAGCTCTTCGTCGGCAAGAGATGTCTTAAAGTCGTCGTGATACACAAAGTCGTTACCCGTATTGTAAGGAGGGTCGATGTATATCATCTTCACCTTGCCCATATAACTCTTCTGCAAGAGCTTGAGCACACGCAGGTTGTCGCCCTCTATGTAGAGGTTTTGGGTGGTGTCCCAATCCACAGAGTCTTCGGTTACTGGTCTTAGCGTGTCGGCAATGGGTGTGGCTGCCTCGTACCGTGCAGCCTGTTTGCCTGGCCATGTAAACTGATACATCTCCTCGCTGTCTTCTACAGCATCGTCGCCAAGAAGTTGGCGCAGGGTCTTAAAATTCACGACATGCTTGACAGTACCCGTCTTTTCGTCTTTCTCTTCGGTAAAGCACGAGGGGGCAATCTGGTAGAGTGCTTCAAGGTTGAGTTTGCTACCATTGGCAGATGTTCTTTCTATTCTGATAGGTTTCATCATATCTTATTTTTTATTTTGTAATTATTATGGTTGTTAAGCTAACGCTTAGATATCTCTTAGTAAAAGGTATGCTTTTAGTCTGCAAAACATGTGCTTTTAGAGGGTAAAAGGTGATGTTTTAGAGGGTAAAACATGTGCTTTTATAACTCATTGACTTACAGATGTTTGGAAAGCGAATATCCGCAATGAATATAAGTCTTTTATGTGATACTCAAGATAAAATCAGAAGGTGTGTATATTGCAAGATTCAGATTATTGATCTGTTCAAAAATCTCGTTATATGATATTGCCCCATCAAGGTCGGTGAGGTGTGGACGTTGCGATATGACGGGCAGCCGTTCGGGAAAAGAACCTATATCGGCAGTATCGTAGTACTGCTCAATATGTCGGCGTGAGCGAGCAATGGTTACGCTATCAAGTACCTCAAAGAAGTCGAAGCTCAATTCAGACAAGAGTCTCTCTGTGGTGCGCTCTATCTCTGGCAACTTGCTCCAGCGATTATAAACCAACTGCGCTTGACGGAAAATATCATCAATAGAATTAGTGGTATTAAGAAGTTTATCAAAACGCTCTGCTTTGCCTTCGTATGCTAACTGTAACTGATTTTTAAGATCGTTGAAGCGGTTGTTTACGGGGGTGGCAGAGAGCATTAGTACTTTGGTCTTCACTCCTTTACGGATAACTTCGTTTAATAAGTATAGATAACGATTTTCTCTTGGGTTCTCGTCGTTTTCGTCAGTTGTTACCTTGCCACCATTACGGAAGTTGTGGCTTTCGTCAATCACGACAAGGTCGTAATTGCTCCAGTTGATTTTCTCTAAATCGAGTCCATTACTCTCGCCGTGAGTACGCCCCAAATCTGTATGAAAAAGAACATCATAGCGCAAACGGTCGCCAGCCAGCGGATTATTGATATAGTTGCTGCGGTAAGTTGCCCAGTTGTCGTATAGCTTTTTAGGACAGAGTACCAACACTGATTTATTTCGATTCTCATAATATTTAATCACGCTCAGCGCCGTAAAGGTTTTACCCAATCCAACACTATCTGCTAAGATACAACCATTATATTTTTCTAACTTATTGATAATGGCAAGAGCAGCATCTTTTTGGAAGTTATAGAGTTTCTTCCAAATCAGCGTGTCCTTAAAGCCTGTAGCCTCATTGGGCAACACATCTTCGGACAAGTCGTCGAGAAACTCACGGAAGATGTTATAAAGCGTGATAAAATAAATGAACTCAGGTGCATTCTCCTTGTAAGCGTTGGAGATGCTTTCTACCACCTCATCGGTTACGTCTTGCAAACGCTTCTCATCATTCCAAAGCTGATTGAAGAGCTGCAGATAATTTTGAGAGATTGGGGCTTCCAACTTATTGATCATCATATAGGCATTGTCGCCTCGGTCACTGCCCAACTCTACCGTGGTAAAGCCACCGATGGGTGCGTATGCCGTATCGTCAACCAAGCCGAACCCCGCCATATTCTCGCCTGTTCGGTTAGACTTGAACAACACCTTCCTGCGTATCCATTCAGCACACTCCTTGGCAATGGCACGTTGAGTGAGCTCATTACGAAGTTTCACTTCAAACTCACTACCCGTCAAACTGCGTTCACGATTTATGCGCGGAATATAGAACTCACGTTTCTGCTTGTCAGACTTTTCAGTTACAAAAGTGGGGGATGTGAATATAAAACGCAACTCATCTATGCCCTCCAAGACCTTTTTTAGCTCTTGGTAGGCATAGATAGAGAAACACGACGCGGCAATAGACAACTTACTGCCCTGTTTGATGGTCAGGGCAAAGTCATCGCGCCAAGTTTTATGAACATTATCTATTATCTCCATGTTGAAGACTTTGAAAGTGTGATTAAATCTCGGACATCAACATCGAGCTCTGCTGCAATCCTATTCAATGTCGCAAGGTCAGGTTGAAAAACATTGGTACACCATTTTGAAACAGTTGCAGGGTCTTTACCTAATTGTTCTGCCAACCTTTTATTGGTTCTTTTCTTCTCTGCTAACACTACTTTTATACGATTGAAGTCTTACATTTTATCATTTTCATTGCGTTTTATGCAAATTTAATAATTATAATTGGACTATCATTAGCATACAATAACTTTTTAATGGATAAATGATTCTTTAAATTGAATAATTACTATCCACAAAACTTTTGGGTAAGATACAAATTTAGGGCTGACACTTCTCACAAAGTATCAGCCCTTTTGGTTATCTTTGTTTTGTTAAAAATATATAACCATAAGCAAATATAGTCATTTTACCGGACAGCAATAATTAATAGAATAATATATTTATGATAATTATAATAGTTAGAAATATTAAAATAAAACTTTTTAAGCATATCTTTTACAATAGTAAAACATATAATAAAATATTAATCTAAACTTTTTTTGATTTTATTATACTCAAACTATGTAAATAAAGTATTTTATTTTATTGAGATCGAACTATTTTGTTAATGCAAGATTATAGTTATAATATTCCGTCTTTCCTGTAATATCTTTAACTACTTCTATAAAAGGAGGAAACTTTACTTTTTCGTGATCTACAATACCTTTTGTTTCTAGTATCTGTAAATTTTCATTATCATCTAAATAGGTATCTAATTCGAAAAACTGTCCTTTCCAAATAAAGGTTTTCCTTATTTTATGTATAGTCTTACGATAAGGATCTGCTTGGCGCATTAGCGATTCATAAAGATTATTATCTATTTGACGCTCGGTTTGTACTTGCTCGCCTGTAGGCAATATTTTTTTTGTAGTTCTAACGTTAATGGAAATACCATTTAAGGTGCGTCTACGTAACCGTACTTCACTTCGTGGTTCGGAGGTAAGGTAGGTTTGATATATTTCGCTTTCAATTGCTTCTGGTATATCGCTTAAAGTACGTACAATGTATTTTCGTTCTTCAATTACCTGTTGAGGTATCTCAAGGACACTGGATATTTCTTGTAATACCCTATTTATCTTTGTATCAAAGTCTTCATGATTATTTATCACACGTAAATGAGGATGCTCAGACCATGCTTGAATAACTTTCTTATCTAATTTTCGAGCAAGCTCTATACCTTCAGTACGCTCACTATTATTAGCCGTAGTATAAAATTGTTCAGCTCCATCTGCAGCACTTACAAGATGTAAAACTGCATCATAACGAGACCTAAGAGTATCTGAAGTTATTCCTAAGCCCGATATAATTTCTTGCCACATTTCATTATTCATATAAGCAGAAATATCCATTGTACCTCTATCACAAACAATGATAGTAGGTTTTTTTATAGTTTTTGCTATACGACTAAAATGATCTTCTAAGGCTATTTGAGTATCGAGTGTGGCCTTTTCGCCTTCAAAAAAGAAATGCTTGTTTTTAGTAAGGTAATCCATACCAGCTTGGCTAAAAAGAGTTGGAACCTCAGGGATAACAAAAACCTTATAACCAATACTTGAAAAATGTTCTATTACTTTTACTAAAGCTGTGGTTTTTCCAGCACATGGACCACCTGTAAGAACTATTCGTTTCATTTACATGAATCTTGATATATAAAATAAACTTAACAAAAACATAAAAGTCCCTATCACCACGGAGTGAAAGGGACTAACAAAATATTTACTGACTTGCTTTGCAACTAATTTATTTACTTCTTATCTGCGACTGTATCAGAAGCAGTATCAGCTACAAGCTCTTCAGATTTTTCTTCTGCAGCAACAGGATTTTGCTGATTTTCTGCAACAACAGTTACAGGAATCTTTACCTCTACCTCTTTGTGAAAGTGAACAGTAGCCTCAGAAGTACCTACCTTCTTTATATCACGCATTGTAATAATCTTACGATCTATTTCAATACCTTGCTTTAATAGCTCTTCTGCTACTGTAGCTGTATTTACAGACCCATAAGTTACGCCTGTTGCAGATACTTTTGCAACTATAGTAAGTACAACACCCTCAAGCTGAGCTGCTCTTTTCTGAGCTTCAGCCTTATAAGCTGCAAGCTTAGCAGCTTGTTGCTTTAAATCCTCTGCCAATTGTTTCTTTGCAGAAACTGAAGCAACTACACCCTTACCTGTTGGAATAAGATAGTTGCGGCCATAACCACCTTTTACATTAACGATATCGTTCTTGTATCCAAGACCAATAATATCTTCTTTTAATATAATTTCCATCTATTGCCCTCCTCTTTTATTTCATCAAATCGGTTACATATGGAAGAAGTGCTATCTGACGAGCACGCTTTACAGCTTGTGCTACACGACGCTGATACTTCAATGAAGTTCCAGTAATACGACGTGGAAGTATTTTACCTTGCTCGTTTAAGAATTTCTTAAGGAAATTAGGATCCTTGTAATCGATATACTTAATACCACTTTTCTTAAAACGACAATATTTCTTCTTCTTTGTGTCAATAGAAGGAGCTGTCAAGTAACGAATTTCTGTTTTTTGCTCTGCCATAAATTAAGCCTCCTTTTTAGCTAACCACTTAGCACGACGTTTTTCTGCATATGCTGCAGAATATTTATCTTGCTTAACGGTAATGTAACGAATAACTCTCTCATCGCGGCGAAAACCTGTCTCAAGAGTATTAACAACTGAAGGTTCTGCTTTAAATTCTAATAAAGCATAAAAACCTGATGATTTTTTCTGAATGTTATAAGCTAACTTTTTCAGACCCCAAGCCTCTTCATTCAAAATCTCAGCACCATTATCGGTGAGCAATGTTTTGAATTTAGCGACCGTTTCCTTCATCTGATCATCAGATAAAACGGGAGTTAAAATGAAAACGGTTTCGTATTGATTCATACTACCTAAAATAAATAATTAATATTTTGTTTGACATTTGCCTTAGCTTTGTGCATAAAGCGATGCAAAGGTAATGTTTTTTGTTAAGTTATCAAATGTTTAGATGTAAAATAATAATGTCATTCTAAAGATATTAAAACTTCTTAACTATTATCAATTGGTGCTTTATGCATTTAAAACAAATAGTTGAAAAAAGTATACTGTTCGACTTATCCTTTTCTCTCTAATAGTTGTTCGATAGTATTCATGGGGACAAAAATAATAAATATTTATAAAATTATGTGCATGAGAAAGGAGATGCAACTGGGTTTTACGGCTGCCCCTTTCTTATCCCAAACTCGCGTATATACTATCATTAGCTAACATTCTGCCATAATAAAGCCCTAACATTTTCAAGTTAGGGCTTTAAACAAAAAAGAAGTTTTTCTTATCTTAGTTGCTTCTTTAATAATATTGGTATTTCTTTAGTTTCCTTAGCCACAGGCACTCCTACAGCTTCAAATGCTGCTATTTTTTCTTTAGCCGTACCTGACCCGCTTGATATAATAGCACCTGCATGCCCCATTTGTTTTCCAGGAGGAGCTTGCTGACCAGATATAAAGACTGCAACAGGCTTTGTTACATGTTCTTTAATAAATTTAGCAGCACGTTCTTCAGCATCACCCCCTATTTCACCAATAAGCGCAATGGAATCTGTTTCAGGATCGTCTTGGAACATCTGAAGAAGATCTTCAAAATAAAGCCCTACTACAGGGTCGCCACCTACACCAATAGCTGATGACAATCCTAAACCTTCCTGAGTAAGATTATAAACCACCTCGTAAGTAAGTGTACCACTACGACTAATAACACCTGTATGACCCTTTTTAAAAATATTAGTAGGCATAATACCTACCATACTTTCATCTGGAGAAATAAGCCCTGGGCAATTAGGACCTATAACCTTAACTCCACGTAATTTAGCATAGCGCTGCGCAGCTACTGCATCTAAAGTAGGTACACCCTCTGTTATACAAACAACAAGTTCTATACCACCATCGATGGCTTCAAACATTGCATCCTTCGCAAATGCTGCAGGAACAAATATTATAGAAGTATTCGCTCTTGTTGCTTTTACGGCTTCTTTTACAGTATTAAAAACAGGTATGTCATTAACATTTTGCCCTCCTTTACCTGGTGAAGTTCCACCTACAACATTAGTACCATATTCTTTCATCTTGGTAGCATGAAAACTTCCATCTCTACCTGTTATACCTTGCACTATTAATCGTGTATTCTTATTTATTAAAATACTCATAGCTTTCGATTATTTTTAATGTTACTTACTAAGCTCTACTGCTTTATGACCAGCATCTGCCATACTTTTACCTACTGTAAAATGGGTACCTTCTAATAAAGCTCTACCCTCTTTCTCATTTGTACCAGTAAGACGAATAACTATAGGAATATCTGTTTGAATTATTTTAAAAGCTTCTAACAAACCTTTTGCTACATCATCACAACGAGTAATACCACCAAAAATATTGATAAGGACTACCTTCACATGCTTATCACTAAGCAATAATTTCATTGCTTCTACAATCTTTTCTGGATTAGAACTACCACCAATATCTAAGAAGTTAGCAGGCTCTCCACCGTAAAGCTTTATCATATCCATTGTAGCCATAGCAAGACCTGCGCCATTAACCATGCAACCTATATTACCACCAAGATTAACATAACTAAATCCTTTTTCCTTAGCAGCACGCTCTTTTTTCTCTTCTTCTGTTGGTTCAAACAGCTCTGCTACATCAGAATGACGGAAAAGAGCATTATCATCAAAGGTCATTTTAGCATCAATCGCTTTTAAAGTACCATCACTTAACTTTACAAGTGGATTAATTTCTGCCAATGATGCATCTTTATCTACAAAGAGCCTATATAAATTTTTAAATAATGGAACCGCTTGTTTTACTTGTTCCATGTTATCAAATAGCTTAAAAGCAGCTTCGCGAGCTACATAATCGCTCAAACCAATCAATGGGTCAATAACGATTTTAGCTATCTTCTCTGGCGTATCTTTAGCTACCTGTTCTATGTCCATACCTCCTGAACGACTAAGCATTAAGATAGGACACTTTGTTGTACGATCAACTAATATACTTGTATAATATTCTGCAGAAATATCTACAGCTTCACCCACAAGAATCTTCTCAACGGTATACCCCTTGATATTCATTCCTAAAATAGCAGTAGCATGCTCCCTAACTTCTTTCTCATTTGAACATAGCTTTACACCTCCTGCTTTACCACGTCCGCCAATATGTACTTGCGCTTTAACAACAACCTTTTTAACACATAGTTGTTTATAAGCAGCTACAGCTTCATCAGGAGTTTTACACAAAATACTCCTTTCAACTGGTAATCCATAATCAGCAAAAATTTTTTTTGCTTGAAATTCATGTACCTTCATAGGCCTTTATTTTTTATGTTAAAAGTATATCTAAATCTAATAGTCTTTTGCATCTCTATTTCCTTTAAGGACTGCTATTGCATTTTCAGTTAAAGCAAGCATTTCATCTTGACCTGGATATATATATATAGGTGCAAGATATGATAAACGCTTCTTAAATATATCCATCATATAAGTGCTACGTGCTATACCTCCTGTAAATATAACAGCATCTATATTCCCACAGAGTACAGCTCCCTCAGCAGCCACACTTTTAGCAATATGATAAGCCATGGCTTTAAATATCAGCTCTGCATGCTTATCACCACATTTTATACGTCTTTCTATTTCTAAACAATTATTTGTTCCAAGATGCGCTGTAAGACCAGCTTTACTAGAAATATAAGTAATTAGCTCCTGTTCTGTAAATTTCCCAGAATAACATAAATGTATTAGATCTGCTACTGGCAAACTACCTGTACGCTCTGGCGAAAAAGGACCTTCCCCATTTAATGCGTTATTAGCATCTACCGCCTTGCCTCTCTCATGAGCAGCAATAGAAATACCACCACCTAAATGACATACTATAAGGTTAAGTTCCTCGTATCGTTTACCTATGTCATTTGCAAAACGACGAGCAATGGCTTTCTGATTAAGTGCATGCCAAATACAAACTCGCGAAATAAGTGGTGTTCCAGATATGTGAGCCTCTGGAAGCATTTCGTCTACAACGCCAGGATCAGCAATAAAACAATTACAACAACCTACTTCCTTACCTATTTCATATGCAATAGCACAACCTAAATCACAAGCATGCTGATGAAAAGCCGTAAGTTGGGCATTAATCATTTCTGTAGTAACTTTATACACACCACTTTCTACAGCTTTTGCTAACCCTCCTCTTCCTATTATAGCATCAAACTTAAATGGTATCCCTTTCTTTTTTAACTTTTCCAAGATTACTTCCTTACGATAATTCAACTGATCGCTAATACGCGCAAAAGATTTTAATTCTTCCTGTGTATGAACAATATCTTCTACAAGAATAAACTTATCATCATTAGATACAGAAATCTTAGTTGATGTAGACCCTGGATTAATTGCAAGAATCTTATATCCCATGCTTATCAGATATTAAAGTAGCTAATGCTAAACTATTAAGCTTAGTTGTTATCGAATCTCCTCTACTTGTAAGTATTATAGGTACTAACGGACCTTGCAAAATAGCAGCTGTTTCAGCTTTAGAGAAAAGTGTTATCGTCTTATAAAAAATATTACCCGCTTCTATATTTGGCATAATTAATGCGTTTGCCTCACCATTTATAGGTGATTTAATAAGTTTATACTGTAGTGCTTCTAACGAACAAGATGTCTTTAGATCGAGTGGTCCATCTATAATACAGCTACCAAACTCACCCTTTTGACATTTTTCCTTTAATATAACATAGTGTTCAGTATAAGGGAAATGACGCTTATCTACCTTTTCAGAGCAATGAATCAGCGATATCTTAGGCTCTTTAATTTGAAATTTATGACATATCTCTACAACATATTTAATCTGCTGCTCACGTTGTTTATCTGTTGGAAAAGGAATTACAGCAGAATCTGTAAATACTAAAAGCCTTTTATAATTTGGTATTTCTGCTACAGTTATATGTGTCATTACAGTTTCTTTAGGCAAGATACCACTCTCTTTATCTAAAATAGCTTTTAATAAAATATCAGTAGAAACAAACCCTTTCATAATAGCTTCTGCTTCTCCTATTCTTACTAAGTCGACTGCCTTTCGTGCAGCTTTGATAGGATCGGTTTCCACATAACATTTAAATAAATTATCTGTAGAAAACTTATTAGCGACAGATTGAGAACATATTAGAATAGGATCTATAAATCCTTTCTTTACCGCTAATATAACAGCCTCTTGAGTATGCTTTTCTTCAGGCCATACTATGGCTATGCGCTTTTTTATATTCCTTTTTAGAAGTAGGTTTATAAGTTCTTTAAAACTAACAATCTCTTCAGATGTATTAAACATTATATTTTATGTATTAGCAAGTTAGTATTTTCAGAAACAAAGATACAAATTAGTTTTGTAATTCGTATTTTGATATAGAAAAATTATTAATAAATTTGTTTTTTACACTAACATAATGTATTTTTGCTCCACAAAAAAGCTCATGAAAAAGATATTTCTCATTACTTACATATTAACAAGTGTTGTTTTTGTCTTTGCTCAACAACACAAAAGTTTAAACATACCGCCAAATGCTTTATTTTATGACATCAATGGGTATGGCGTTACTCATGCTACACAAGCAGCTTACTATCGCCTTACTGGAAGAAACGATGCTGGCAAAAAAGTTTTTTATGATTATTACATTACAGGTCAGCTCAAGGCAGAAAAACAATATATTACTATTGATAAAATAAATGATAAAAAAACTATACTCGACGGTATTTGTCGTACATTCTTTAAATCGGGCAGAGTAGAATCTATTATGCAATATAAAAAAGGAATTGCCCATGGAAGAGCTGTTTCTTTTTATCCTACTGGCAAGGTTAATATGAAACTTAATTATGAAAACGGAGTGTTAAACGGTAACATCTTTATTTATAATAAAAATGGTAATATAGAAAATACTACTAAGTGGTATAAAGGTAGAATGATAGATAGTAAAAATGGAGGAGAAGATTCTTACATTAATAAAACCACAAAAATTGATTTATTTTGTAATCGTTATAAAGCTGATGAACCTTTAATCATGAAACAAGCCAAATCTATTACAACAAAACAAAATAACTTTTCTCATTTAAAAGAGCCTCAACGCTCTGTTAATAAAAACGTTATACCACATAATAATAAAGCTAAACCATTTTCTTTCTCATATCTTTATAACCTCATTTCTAATACACAATATCAAACTAATAGCTTTCAAGTATATGATAATATTGCACTAAGCTATAATCTTAACATAGCTCAAGTTATAAAAGGTTTTGGGTCTCAAAAAGAATTAATATATCACTATAACATGGACTATGG
>NZ_ADFQ01000110.1:0-14777 GCF_000177355.1 Prevotella amnii CRIS 21A-A | reverse complement strand
TATATATTAATGTGTATAAATCATTTTAGTTATAAGAGGTAAGTGGTTCTTTTAAAGATTTATTCTACAATTACGTTTTCAAACATATTTAACGTCTATTATTTGGTGTGTGTTCCTTTTCTTAGTATCTTTGAACCCAAGAAATGCAAAGAGTGTGTTTCTTATGGTTATATTTTAGAGTAGGTTTTAAATATTTCCCTGCGGTTACAACTTTGCTATGTGAAAAGGCAAAAACATATAAAAGCTAATGATACAAAGGTTGTCTTATGTTGTATTTCAACATATATTTCCGCAAATATTAAAATTGTTTTTAAAATGAAAAGTAATTTTATTCGCTTTTTAATAGTGAGCCTAATGTTGTTTACCACTTTCACAGTGGTATATGCACAAGAGAAAAGGTCAAATGCTATAAAAACAGCAGCGGTTGGCGAAACGTTATCTGACAAGTCTTTAGATGCTACGGTAATAGATAAAACAGTTCCAGGTACAAAGGTTTCAGATAAAGAGCAAAGTAATAGCTATCATCAAGAGCTTAAAACAAAGTTTATAGAAGGTAATGCAGGTTTTATGTCTTTAGTAGCTATAGCTTTAGTTTTAGGTTTAGCTTTTTGCATTGAGCGCATTATATATCTTAGTTTATCAGAGATTGACGCTAAGAAATTTATGATAGACATTAGCAAAAAAATAGAGTCTGGCGATATTGATGGGGCTAAGGATTTGAGTAGAAACACAAAGGGTCCAGTAGCTTCTATTTGCTATCAAGGCTTGCTGCGTATTAATGATTCAATAGAGAATATTGAGCGTAGTGTAACGTCTTATGGTAGTGTGCAAAGTGCTAATTTAGAAAAAGGCTGTTCGTGGATAACATTATTTATAGCCATGGGTCCTTCTTTAGGCTTTTTAGGTACTGTAATAGGTATGGTAATGGCCTTTGACCAAATTCAGCAGATAGGAGATATTAGTCCTACAATAGTTGCTTCAGGTATGAAAGTAGCGTTGATAACTACTATTTTTGGTATTATAGTAGCTTTATTGCTAATGGTTTTCTATAATTATATTTTGTCAAAGATAGAGCATCTTACATCACAGATGGAAGAATCTGTAATAACATTGTTAGATGCAATTATGGAGTATAAAACAAAATGATAAATAGGGTATCAAAAAACAAATTAGTAGAGAGGATATCTCAGCGAGTACTTTATATTATTTTAGGTATAACGGTACTTGTTTTTATGGGTTTTTATTTGTTAGGTTATGATACACCTTTTGTTGATGATGCTTCATTTAAGGCACCGTTATTGACAGATGGTGTTTTAGTATGGATGTATATATTAATAGTATTTGCATTGATTATAATGTTATATTCTCTTTACAACTCTATACGGAGCGTAAAAATAGAGGGTAAGGTAGTAAATGGTATTCCTAAGCGAAAGATTACAATTTTAGTTATTGTAGGTATGCTTGTAGTGTTACTTTTAACTTTCTTATTTGGGACTACTACTTCTATGCAAATAAATGGTGAAATGTTTACAGATAAGTTTTGGTTGCAGGCAGCTGATATGTTTGTAAACACTATATTGGTAATGCTTTTAGTATCTATAGGAGCTGTGATTTTTGGTGCTACACGTTATCGTAGATCAAGAAGAAAGGTGTAAAAATGAGATTTTTCAAGAAAGAGAAGAAAAATGTTCCAGGTCTTAATACCTCTTCAACAGCAGACATTTCATTCATGTTACTGATCTTTTTCCTTGTAACAACTTCTATGGACTCTAATAAGGGTATATATAGAAGTTTGCCACCTATGCAGAAAAAACAGCATCAAGAAAAGATTACAGCTGTAAATGCTAATCATGTGATGCAAATACAGGTAAAGAAAGATGGAGTTGTCAAGGTTGATAGTAAGAGTGTTAATATAATATCGTTAAGAAAACTTGTGCTTAATTTTATTAAGTATAATGGTGCACAACATGTTATACAATTGAAAACAGAGCGTGATGCTACTTATGATGAATACTTTCAAGTGCAGAATGCTATTCTTTTTGCATATAACACTATTCGTGATAAGAAAGGATTATCACAGTTTGGGCGAGTTTATGCGTTATGCGATAAAGATGAGCAGAAGGTTATTGATGAGCAGGTTCCTATACGTGTATCTGAAGTATATGTATTAAATGATGTGGCAATGGCAAAGAGGTGAGAATAATGGGCATTTATAGACATAATAATCATAATATTCCAGAGCTTAATACAGCTTCATTACCAGATTTGATATTTTCTATTTTATTTTTCTTCATGTTAGTAACTCATATTAGAAAGGCTAATATAAAGGTAAAATACCAAGAGCCTGCAGGAAGAAATTTAGTTAGGATGGAAAAAAAGTCCACAGTAGATTATATATATATAGGCAAACCTGTTGATGAAAGGGGGAATATAATAAGTAAAGAAGATAAAATTCAGCTTAATGATAAACTTTTGTCTTTATCAGAGATAAAGAGCTATTTGCAACAAGAATATCAATCAATGTCGGCTGAGCAACGAAAGAAGATGACGGTGAATATTAAGGCAGATAAAAATATAAACATGGGAGTTATTATCGATTTAAAGCAAATGTTGCGTGAATGTAATGCTTTAAATGTTTTTTATTCTGCAAATACCGATAAAAAATAAGTTTTTATATGGGGCTTAATTTTTAATTTATTATAAATATCTTTATAAATTTGGATAAATAAATTTTAGTTTATAAATTTGCACAAAAATATTATAAAATGGCACATAGAAGTTTAGATCAGCTGGATAAAAAAATTCTTCGTCTTATTAGTGGAGATGCTCGTATTCCTTTTTTGGAAGTAGCTCGTGAGTGTAATGTTAGTGGAGCTGCTATTCATCAGCGTATTCAGAAATTAGCAAATTTAGGAGTAATTCGTGGTTCTCAGTTTTTAATTGAGCCTGAGAAGGTAGGTTATGAAACTTGCGCTTTTATAGGATTAAATTTAAAGAACCCTGAGAACTTTGAAGATGTTGTAAAGAAATTGGAAGAAATACCAGAAGTGGTAGAATGTCATTATACTACAGGAGAATATGATTTGTTTTTAAAGATTTATGCTTATAATAATAGTCATCTTATGGCTATTATTCATGATAAGTTACAGCCTTTAGGGTTATCGCGTAGTGAAAGTACTATTTCTTATCATGCAGTTATTGAACGTTCTCTTCCTATTCCTGACATTGCTTTTTCAAGCAAGTCTGGTACTGAAGATGATGAAGATGATGAAGATAATGAATAAAAAATATTTATTAAAGATAAAATAAGCTCACTATTAGAAGTGAGCTTATTTTTGTTTTTCTTGTTTATAATAAAATAAGTAAGCTTATATATAGAGAGTAATTATTTTTAGAGAGCAACTTTTATTATAAAGTTTATTAATATCGTAAAGTTATTTTCTTTTTCTTTCCTACACTTTCATTTTCCATACGATCCAGTGCTGTTATTATAATAACTTTCTTTGGGTTGCTTTTTAGAGTAGGTAGCTTGTAGGTTGTATTATAAGTGATAGCTAATATGTGCGAAGGATCTTCAAGATTAATAGTTTCATTTTTATCGAAACAATATATAACATATTTATTAGCTTTATCTTTCCAGCCTTTACCTTTAGGGGCTTTCCATGAGATATAATATTCATTGTCAATGTGTGTTATTTTTATTTTTTTAGGTTTGCGAGGTGCTTTATTGTCTATGAAAGGCATTAAAGGTTGTAAAGCTGGTGTACTCCAATAGTCATAACGTAGTTTTAATCCATAGTTTCCAGGATTGTCAACAGCCATTTTAGCATACCATAATACTGTTCCTTTGACGTTTTTTGCTTGATCCTTCAATAGCCATTTTGCAGGTTGTTGGTGTGATAGTGGATTTTTAGGATCAGCATATTTTACAGTACGTTCTATATCTTCTCCTATATATAGAGGTCTGTTACCAGCATAGTTATTCCACCATTTGACAAGCTCTTTGTAATCGGCTGTAGGATGGCCTATTTGCCAGTAAATCTGTGGAACGCAATAATTTACCCATCCTTCATTTATCCATTTGATAACATCTGCGTAAAGGTCATCGTAATTTTGTAATCCGCGTGTCTTGCTACCATTTGAAGTAGTACGCGCATTGCGGTAAATGCCAAAAGGAGATACACCAAACTTTACCCAAGGTTTAGCTGTATGAATTGTATTGGATAACTGTTTGATAAAAAGGTTTACGTTATTTCTGCGCCAATCTCCAATATTTGTAAATCCTTTTCCAAATTGTTGATATTCTCGCCAATCAGGAATTTTTTGTCCTTTAACAGGATAAGGATAGAAGTAGTCATCAATATGCAGTCCATCGATGTCATAACGAGTTACAATATCATTTACTATTTTACATATATAATCTCTATTAGAAGGAATACCAGGATTAAGAATGTATTGCCCATCATAGGCAAAAACATGTTCAGGGCTTTTTATTGCAATATGATTATAGGCAAGTTTGTTGGTACCTTTAGTCTTTGCGCGATAGGGATTTATCCATGCATGAAGCTCCATTCCGCGTCGATGGCATTCTTCTATCATCCATTGTAAAGGATCCCAATAGGGAGAAGGTGGAACACCTTGTTTCCCTGTTAGGTATCTACTCCATGGCTCAAAAGGGCTATTGTAGAGAGCATCACACTCTGGTCGAACCTGAAAGATAATAGCATTTACTCCATCTTTTTGTAATTCATTAAGTTGATAAATTAAAGTTTTTTGTATTTTTTCAGTAGGTAATCCTTGAAATTGACCATTTACGCACTGTATCCATGCTCCTCGAAATTCACGTTTATGTGGAATTGCTATAGCTGTTATTGTACTAAAAGTTAGAAGGAAAATAAAAGAAAAGTGTTTTATTGTATTTTTAAAAATAGTTGGAATAGAATTATTTTTTATAGATATCATGTGAGTTAGTTTTATTATACATTAATTGTTTGTTTTTTCTCGTGTGGAAAGATTTTGTATAAGTCTTATTTTAGTATAAATTGTTTGTATTTATAATTAAAGTATAAGTTTTATATATTGAAAATATCGCCTTCATTAGAGAGATAACTTTCTGTAAAAATTTCGCGTGCTTCTTTTAATATTGTTGCTTCAGAGTCGTATCTTGCAGAGTAATGCCCTAAAATGAGTTTTCCAACATTAGCCTTGCTAGCTACTATAGCAGCTTGTTTTGCTGTACTGTGTAAATATATTTTAGCTTTGTCTGCGTGCTCTTCTGTATAAGTACTTTCATGGTAAAGAGTACTAACATTTTTAACAATTTTATATAGATGCGGGATAAATTTAGTATCAGAGCAATAAGCATAGCTACGAGCGGTATCAGGTGCATAGGTAAGTTTTTTGTTGGGAATAATTTTTCCATCAGGCGTTACCCAATCGGCTCCAGCCTTTATATTGTTAATTTGACTTATTGGTATATTATAAAAGTCTATCATCTCTCGTATAATATGTGGCTTTGTAGGTTTTTCTCTAAAAAGAAAACCACAACATTCTATGCGATGTTGTAAAGGAATTGTTTCTATAGTAAGGCTTCTGTCTTCAAATATAACTTTCTGTATATTAGTATTAAGAGAATGGAAGATTATCTTAAATTCTATATTTTGACAAAAAAAAGATATGGTCTGTTGTAGTATGGCTTCATAATTAGCAGGTGCATATATATGTAATGGTGCAGTTCTTCCAGTTAGCCCAAAAGTAGAAATTATGCCAGGTATACCAAAACAGTGGTCGCCATGTAGATGAGATATGAATATTGCTTGTATGCGTGAGAATGGAATATGGTGTTTACGTAATTGTGTTTGTGTGCCTTCGCCACAATCAATCATGAAGAGTTTATTGCGTAGCTCTATTACTTGTGATGATGAAGCGTGCTTAATGGTAGGTAGAGCACTACCACATCCTAAGATGTGTATTTTAAAATTTTCCATTATTATTTACTACGCTTATAAACAAATATCCCATTTGCGTTTTCTAAAGAAAGTGTATAAGGTTCTAATTGGGATATTTCAAACGTATCTTTTGATAGAATAAGTTTACCATTAAATATTTTCCAAGAAGTCCAAGGTGTGGTTTCTGATTGTATGTTTGATATTACAGTACCTCCCTCTTTTATTTCAAAGTTTTTATCAAGGCTTGTCCAACAACCTAAAAGAGAGGTTATATTTATTGCGCTACGTATAAAGCGGTCGCCATATTCTGTATAGCTTATTATAGCAAAGCGGTCGCCATTTAGCTTTCCACCCTTTACAACTTCAGTTGTATCATTTGGGTTTATGAGGTATTCTACAGTATCTCCTTTATCAGTAAGCAGTGTTAGTGAGTTCATACCACCATCAATCATTGTTCCGTATATAGTACTATCTTTAGCGGCATTACTTTCTAAAGTTTCTGTTGATCGTGTTAGCGTCTTCTGTTGTTTTTTATTATTGCATCCTATAAATATAGATATAGTAATAATACTTAGTAAGAGAGTAGTTAATTTCTTCATAATTATATTATTTTACAGATAGGATTATTATATTTTTCTTATATTCTTTGCTTCATTCCATAGTTTATTCATATCTGAGAGAGTTAAGTCTTTTATATTTTTGCCTTGCTTTTTACATTGTTCTTCTATGTAATTAAAACGTTGAATAAACTTTTTATTAGTAAATTCTAAAGCGTTGTCTGGATTTATATTATAAAGACGAGCAGCGTTTATAAGCGAGAAGATAAAATCACCAAACTCTTTAGTAGCATTTTCGTTGTTATTTTTATCAAGTTCTATTTTTAGTTCTTCTAATTCCTCTTGTACTTTTGTCCAAACATCTTCACGTTTTTCCCAGTCAAATCCTACATTGCGTGCTTTATCTTGTATGCGATATGCCTTTATAATACTGGGCAGTGATGATGGAACTCCAGATAAAACAGAAATATTTCCATCGCGTTCTTGTTGTTTGCGTTGTTCCCATGTGCTTTCTACTTCTACCTCGGTGGTAGGTTGTAGATTGTTTTTTATGAGAGATTTCTTATTTTTGTTTTTTTCATCTTTATATATAACTTGCCCATTTTGGGATATAGTCATGTTAGGATTATTTATTGTCCATCCTGTCCAGTCTATAAAATCATGGCGAAACATAAGTTTATCCGATTGTGCATTGCAAATATCTGCTATATCAAAGTCGTTATCTTCCTGACCTAATATAGCATAAAAAATAACATGTTCAATGATGTCCCCTAACTCCTTACAAATGTTTTTTTTATCATTATTTATCAAGGCGTCGGCGAGCTCAAAGGCTTCTTCTATGGTGTTGGGACGCAAACTTTCATAAGTTTGTTTTCTATCCCAAGGGCATTCTTTGCGTAAACGTTCTTGTATATCTAACAAGCGAGCAAAAGCCAATAATTTTTCTTTTTTAGTATGCAATTTATCCTATGTTAAAAAGTTAGTGATGATAAACGTTAAAAGATTTCGCTTTCATCATATATATAGTGCAAAGATATATCTTTTAGATGATTTTTTTGTAATTTTGTCTCGTTTTTAAATGATAATAAAGATTAATAATATAGTATAATGGAATTAGCAAGCAAGTATGATCCACTGGTAGTGGAGTCGAAATGGTACCAATATTGGTTGGATAATAAGCTTTTCTGCTCTAAGCCTGATGGCAGAGAGCCTTATACAATAGTAATCCCTCCACCAAATGTAACAGGTGTCTTACATATGGGGCATATGCTTAATAATACGATTCAAGATATTCTTGTGCGTCGTGCTCGTATGGAAGGGAAAAATGCTTGTTGGGTTCCAGGTACTGATCATGCTAGTATAGCAACAGAGGCAAAGGTTGTTAATCGTCTTGCACAGCAAGGAATACAAAAAGCAGATATCACACGTGATGAATTTTTGAGGTATGCTTGGGATTGGACTAATGAGCATGGAGGTATTATTTTAAAACAGCTTCGCAAATTGGGCTGTTCATGTGATTGGGATCGTACAGCTTTTACAATGGACGATGTGCGTAGTAAGGGCGTTATAAAGGTGTTTTGCGATCTTTATAAGAAAGGTCTTATATATCGTGGTGTGCGTATGGTTAATTGGGATCCCAAGGCTAAGACAGCTCTTTCAGATGAAGAGGTTATATATAAAGAGGAGCATTCTAAATTATATCATTTAAAGTATTATATTTCTACAGACGATCAGTTAAAGGTAATTCGTAAGAAAGATGGAAATGTAATACATAAAGATGATAAAGGTTATTATGCAGTAGTAGCAACAACACGTCCAGAAACAATAATGGGCGATTCTGCAATGTGTATTAATCCTATAGATGAAAAGAACACTTGGTTAAAAGGATTACATGTTATAGTACCTTTAGTGGGACGTGTTATTCCTGTGATAGAGGACGAATATGTAGACATTGAGTTTGGTACAGGGTGTTTGAAAGTTACTCCTGCTCACGATGTAAACGATCATGCTCTTGGATTAAAGTATGGATTGGAAACAATAGATATTTTCAATGACGATGGAACAATATCCGAATCGGCAGGCTTGTATGTAGGTAAGGATCGTATGGAGGTGCGTAAGCAGATAGCAAAAGATTTGGAATCTGCAGGTTTAATGGAATGTGTAGAAGACTATGATAATAAAGTGGGGTATTCTGAGCGTACAAATGTGCCTATTGAACCTAAACTATCTACACAATGGTTTTTAAAAATGCAGCATTTTGCAGATATAGCACTTGCTCCTGTAATGGATGATGATATAGAATTTTATCCTAAAAAATATAAAAAGACTTATCGTCATTGGTTAGAGAATATTAAGGATTGGTGTATTAGCAGACAGTTATGGTGGGGACATCGTATTCCTGCTTATTATTTTAAATCTGCTGATGGTAAACCTGCCATGGTAGTAGCAGAGAATGATTCTGAAGCTTTATCTGAAGCAAAGAAACTGAATAATGCTATAAGTGCATCTGATTTAGAGCAGGAGAGCGATTGTTTGGATACATGGTTTTCTTCTTGGTTATGGCCTATATCTGTTTTTGATGGTATTAACAATCCAAACAATGATGAGATTAGTTATTATTATCCTACCAGTGATCTGGTAACAGGACCAGATATTATCTTTTTTTGGGTAGCTCGAATGATAATGGCTGGTTACGAATATCGTGGTAAGTTCCCATTTAAGCATGTTTATTTTACAGGTATTGTGCGTGATAAGAAGGGTAGGAAGATGAGTAAGAGTTTAGGAAATTCGCCTGATCCTTTGGAGCTTATTGATAAATTTGGTGCAGATGGTGTGCGTATGGGAATGATGTTATCAGCCCCAGCAGGTAATGATATACTATTTGATGAGGCTCTTTGCGAGCAAGGACGTAATTTTAATAATAAGATTTGGAACGCTTTCCGTCTTGTTAAAGGATGGCAGGTAGATAATTTGGCACAACCAGAATCATGTAAGATAGCAGTACGTTGGTTTAATGCCAAGCTGAAAGCAGTAAATGCAGATATGCAACAACAATTTAAGAGTTATCGTATCTCTGATGCGTTGATGACTATTTATAAATTGTTTTGGGACGAGTTTTCTAGTTGGTATTTAGAAATGATTAAGCCAGAGTATGGTTGTCCTATAGATAAGTCTACTTACGAAGCTACTTTGAGCTTTTTTGATACTCTTTTAAAGATGCTTCATCCTTTTATGCCATTTATTACGGAAGAGTTATGGCATCATCTTTATGAGCGCAAAGCTGGTGAGAGTATTATGAGTGTAGAGCTTAATATTGATACTCCAAAGCAAGAGGATGCAAAAATAGAAGAGGATATAGAAAAGGTGAAGCAAATTATTAGTGGTGTGAGAATGGTTCGTAATCAAAAGAATATTGCTTCAAAGGTAGGATTAGATTTGGAAACAATAAATCAAAATCCTTTCGAACATTATAACACTATTATTTCTAAGATGGCAAATGTAAAGAATATTAGAGTTTCTACAGAGAAGAGTGCAGATGCTTCGGTCTTTATGGTAGGTACAGATTCTTTTGCTGTACCATTGGGCGATTTGATAGATGTTGAAGTAGAGATAGAAAAGCAAGAAAAAGAACTTAAGCATTTGGAAAGTTTCCTTGTAGGTATTCGTAAGAAGTTATCAAATGAGAACTTTGTTGCTAATGCTCCAGCCTCAGTTATTGAGCGTGAGCGTAAAAAGGAAAGTGATTCAGAAGAAAAAATTAGTATGCTTAAAGTTAGTCTTGAAGAGTTGAGAGCACGTAAGTAAGGTGTACAACATTATGTTTATATATAAAAGAGAAGTTCCTGTAAAGGGAGCTTCTCTTTTTTATTTTCAAAAAATAGTAATATTCAAATTTATACAAATATTTTTGTTCAAAACAAGTATTATTTGTGGCTATGTTAATCTTTCTTCTAAGAGAACAACGTTTTCTACATGTGGTGTATGAGGAAACATATCTACAGGTTGTACAGCAATAATCTTATAGCTTGTATTAAGTAATGATAAGTCTCGTGCTTGTGTAGCGGGGTTACAACTCACATAAACAATGCGTTTGGGTCGTGCTTGTAATATCACATTGATAACATCGGGATGCATACCTGCACGTGGAGGATCGGTAATAATAACATCTGGACGACCATGTTCTTTTACAAATCTATCAGTAAGAATGTTTTTCATATCTCCAGCATAGAATAAAGTGTTTTCAATATTGTTGATTTTTGAATTTACTTTAGCATCTTCTATCGCTTCAGGAACATACTCGATGCCTATTACTTTCTTTGCTTTTTTTGCAATAAAGTTGGCTATAGTTCCAGTTCCTGTATATAAGTCATATACTAACTCTTTGCCAGTTAGATTAGCAAAACGGCGAGTTACATCATAAAGATGGTAAGCTTGTTCTGTGTTGGTTTGATAGAAACTTTTAGGGCCAACTTTAAAATTAAGCTCTTCCATTGTTTCAAAGATATGGTCTTTCCCTTTGTATAAAATAAGATCAAGGTCGTTGAATGTGTCATTACCTTTTTGGTTGTTAACATATAGCAATGAGCTAATTTGTGGAAAATTGTTGGCAATGTGTTTCATTAATCCTAAAGAACGTTCTTCATCATTATCATTATCATAATGAAACTGTATTAATACCATCCATTCGCCTGTGTTAGAATTGCGTATCATGATACTGCGTAATAGGCCATGTTGCTCACGTGTGTCATAAAAGGTAAATTTGTTTTTTAGAGCATAGTTGTAAATGGAGTTTCTAATGTCATTTTGAAGATTATCCATCAACCAGCATTTTTTTATAGGGTATATCTTGTCGAAAGCACCTGTAATATGAAAACCAATAGCACCTTCTGTTAATCCTATTCCGTTTGGTATGTCTTTTAGTTCTTCGGTAGTGTACCATCGTTTATTAGCACAACCGAATTCTAATTTGTTGCGGTAATTTTCAGTGTGAATAGATCCCATTATAGGATTTATTTCAGGAAGAGTAACTTTGCCTATGCGTGTTAATTGATCGAAAACCTGTTGCTCTTTTGCTTTTAGTTGCTCTTTATAAGGAAGGTTTTGCCACTTGCATCCTCCACAAATACCAAAATGATTACATAGAGGTTCTATACGTATATCGCTTTTCTTTATGAAATTTGTTACTGTAGCCTCATAGTATTTGTGGCGTTTTTTATATACTTGTAGGTTTACAATATCACCTGGTACTACAAATGGAACAAATACTACCATGTCTTTAACGTGTGCTACACATTTTCCTTCAGCAGCTACAGCTTCTATAGTTACATTTTCTAACAAAGGTAGAGGTTTTCTCTTTCTGGTCATATTCTCTTGTTCTTATTTTTTTGCAAAGGTACAGTTTTTTCTGTTTATTTTCCCACTTATATTGTTTTACAAACTTACTGTGTACGAAAACATATATAAAATGCTATTTGAACATTACAAAAGATGAGCAAAAACTTGCACATATTTTTTACATTGTGTATATTTGCACTAAATAATGACTAAAATAAACAAATATATAAAAACAATTAATTATGAGCGAAAAAAGAGTTTATACCTTCGGCAATGGTAAAGCTGAAGGTAAGGCGGATATGAGAAATCTTCTTGGGGGTAAAGGTGCTAACCTTGCAGAGATGAATCTTATTGGCGTTCCTGTACCTCCTGGGTTCACTATTACTACTGATGTATGCAATGAATATTATGAAGTAGGGAAGGAGCAAGTGGTTCTTTTGCTGAAAAAAGAAGTAGAAGATAGTGTAAAGCATATCGAGACCTTGATGAACTCGAAGTTTGGAGACCCAACTAATCCTTTGTTAGTTAGTGTGCGCTCAGGAGCTCGTGCGTCTATGCCTGGCATGATGGATACTATATTAAATCTTGGGTTGAATGACACAGTAGTTGTAGGATTAGCAGAAAAAACAGGCAATGAACGTTTTGCTTTTGATAGTTATCGTCGTTTTGTGCAAATGTATGGTGACGTTGTTTTAGGAATGAAGCCAGAAAACAAGGAAGATATAGACCCATTTGAAGCAATTATTCAGGATGTAAAGGCAAAACGTGGTATAAAGCTCGATAACGAGATGAATGTAGAAGAGCTAAAATTGCTTGTAAAACTTTTTAAAGAAGCTATAAAGAAGCAGACTGGAAAAGATTTCCCTACTGATCCTATGGAGCAGCTTTGGGGTGCTATCTGTTCTGTATTTGATTCTTGGATGAACGATCGTGCCATTCTTTATCGTAAGATGGAAGGTATTCCTCAGGAATGGGGAACAGCTGTTAATGTTCAGGCTATGGTTTTTGGTAATATGGGAGACACTTCTGCTACTGGCGTATGCTTCTCTCGTGATGCAGGCAGTGGTGAAAATATTTTTAATGGTGAGTATCTTGTTAATGCACAAGGTGAGGACGTAGTGGCAGGTATTCGTACTCCGCAGCAAATTACAAAGGAAGGATCTTTGCGTTGGGCTAAGCAACAAGATATTGATGAAGAGGTTCGTTTTACAAAATATCCTTCTATGGAAGAATGTATGCCTGAAGTGTTTGAGCAGCTAAATGCTATCCAAGATAAGTTAGAAAAGCATTATCATGATATGCAGGATATGGAATTTACAGTGCAAGATGGTAAGTTGTGGTTTCTTCAAACACGTAATGGTAAGCGTACAGGTACAGCCATGGTGAAGATAGCTATGGACTTATTGCATGAAGGTGAGATAGACGAAAAGACAGCATTGAAACGTTGTGAGGCTAATAAGCTTGATGAGCTTCTTCATCCTGTTTTTGATAAAGAAGCATTAACACAAGCAAAAGTGTTAACTCGCGGTTTGCCAGCATCTCCCGGAGCAGCATGTGGGCAGATAGTGTTCTTTGCCGATGATGCTACTAGGTGGCATGATGATGGGCATCAGGTTATTATGGTACGTATAGAGACATCACCTGAAGATTTAGCAGGTATGTCGGCCGCCGAAGGTATTTTAACTGCTCGTGGAGGTATGACTTCACATGCAGCTGTTGTTGCTCGTGGCATGGGTAAGTGTTGTGTTAGTGGAGCAGGTGCTATTATTATAGACTATAAGAAGCGTACTATAGACATTGACGGAACAGTTTTGCGTGAAGGGGACTATATTTCTTTGAATGGTTCTACAGGTGAAGTTTATTTTGGAGAGGTAAAAACAAAACCTGCTGAGGTAACAGGCGATTTTGCAGAATTAATGGATCTTTGTAGTAAGTATACTAAGCTTGTTGTTCGTACTAATGCAGATACGCCACATGATGCTGAGGTAGCAAGTAATTTCGGAGCAGTGGGAATAGGTCTTTGCAGAACAGAACATATGTTCTTTGAGAACGAGAAGATAAAAGCAATGCGAGAGATGATACTTGCTAATAGTACAGAGGAACGTGAAAGAGCATTAGATAAGTTGTTGCCTTATCAAAAGCAAGACTTTTACGGCATATTGAAATGTATGGATGGTATGCCTGTAAATATTCGTCTTTTAGATCCACCTTTGCATGAGTTTGTTCCTCATACTTTAGAAGGGCAGCAGGCTATGGCTGATGAGATGGGTGTTAGTGTTAAGTTTATTCAGGATCGTGTGAATTCTCTTTCAGAAGCTAATCCTATGCTTGGTCTTCGTGGTTGTCGTTTAGGTAATACTTTCCCTGAGATTACTGCTATGCAGACAAAGGCTATACTTGGAGCTGCTATACAACTAAAAAAAGAAGGCTTTAACCCTATGCCTGAGATAATGGTACCACTTGTAGGTATTGTTAATGAGCTTGATATTCAGGAGGCTATTATTCGAAAAACAGCTAAGAAATTATTTGAGAAAGAAGGTTTAGAGATAGAGTTTAAAGTAGGTACAATGATAGAGATCCCTCGTGCAGCTCTTACTGCTGACCTTATTGCTAAAAAAGCACAATATTTTAGTTTTGGAACCAATGACCTTACACAGATGACCTTTGGATATAGTCGTGATGATATAGCAAGTTTCTTACCAAGTTATTTGGAAAAGAAGATACTTGATGTAGACCCATTCCAAGTATTAGATCAAGATGGAGTAGGGCAGCTTATTAAAATAGCAGTTAATAAAGGTAGGGCTACTCGTAAAAATCTTAAGTGTGGTATTTGTGGAGAGCATGGAGGTGAGCCTTCTTCAGTTAAGTTTTGCCATCATGTAGGTTTAAATTATGTTAGTTGTTCTCCTTTCCGTGTGCCTATAGCAAGGTTAGCCGC
>NZ_ADFQ01000111.1:0-4418 GCF_000177355.1 Prevotella amnii CRIS 21A-A | reverse complement strand
AAGAACTGCATCTTTTCGTAATTGTCCTTGTCATGGAAATTATTATCTACAGCAGAACGTGTGCTGGCATTCATAACCCTTACCTGTGCCGCCTCCGGCGTAGCGTCGTTGCAGCAGAAGCCCTGACCGTTCACGTAGTCGTCATTGTCCTGACCGTTATAAGGTTGGTCAAACGCCTTGTAGTTATCCTTAATGGATTGTAACTGCTGGTTGTACTTATCCTTGTAGTTAATTGTAAGACCATCAGCTTCTTTGCCTGCATACGGTATTCGTCTTGGGTCTGCGCCATAGCTTGCGAGGTCGCCAAGTTTAGATACGATACGCTGGCTACCCACATAGATGTGCTTCGTATATTTGCCACCTTGCCCTGCCACGAGATATGGGCTGACATAGAGACTGAACCTTGTCGTACCTGTTTTACCACCCGAGAACTCAGAGTTCACATAAATGGCTTCATTCTCGCCTGATGTCTTCACCGTGCGCTCACCATCGGCATCATACCAATAGTTGCTCACAAAGCCGTTTTCATCAGCTGCCAATAGTCTGTTTTCCTCGTCCCACTTATATTTCTGCTCGGTTGCCTTTTCATCCTCCTTGCCGTCACGCTTTACACGAGAGGTATTGATATAGACAAGATTTCCGTTAGCATCATAGATATATTTGTGTCCGTTGTTGATATTCGTACGCTCCGTAGGAGTTTCTTCCGTTCGGTAGTTGATGTCACGAACATTGTCGAGTTGGAACTTCTTGCCCTCTGCGCTACCATAGGTGTAGGCGAGTTCATAGCCTGCGTGGAGCGTGCCACCAAACTGTACGCCCGTCTGTGAGAGGTGTTGCTTCTTACTTGTTATGCGGTGCATATTGTCGTAGCCCATTGCAAGGCTATAAGATGCCGTCTTGTTGTCCGCTCCTGCGTGGCGATACTGCAAACGCTTGTTGTATTCCCGCACGATATTATCCCAGGGCAGGTTGTCGCCAAGTTTAACCCAGCGATTGGACTTGCAAAATCGTGAGAGTAGCTCCTGAAGATCAAACAAATCATGATTACGATATTGAGAGTAGTACTTCATCTTGCTTCTTGTTGTTTTTAACATCCAAAGGTAATCATTTTTTTACAAATTAACCAAACATTAAGAAGTATAAATAATTAATGATTAACGAGTTATATTTAATTAGCAAGACCCTACGTATCTCTTTTCCATTCATAAATATATTCATCTTTTCTATCATCATAGGATGATAATGATTCTATTACTATCTTAATTGAATTATGTTTATAATTAAAAAAGATATTGAGAATATTCCCTTCCAAAATATAACTTATTTTTGAGAGCCTTCCGAATTTAATATATAGCTTTATGTCTTTTATTGTATTGTAGGACAAATAAGATTGTAATATTACAGGACTAAATAAAACATTGAAACGACAATTCAGATTACGAAATGTTACATGGGTGCTATTTTTGTTTATAGAAATCGATATATGATTTGAAACTTCATCACCATTCGGAAGAATGGATTCATAAATGTTTTGCAAATCAGAAATATACTCCTCTAATAGGAATGCATGTTTAACATAAGGAGACAAAAAAGTCTCCTTATGCAGTTTAAATTTAGAATAGAAATTTATGACACGAAAATTAGAGTTCTTGTACACTTTTGTTTTTGCAAAAGAATAAACATAAATATTCTTTTTATAAATTACAGAATCGACCTTATTCCCATCGTCATCGCTTTGCACAAGATGTCTCAACTGTCCTTTAGATGTATAACTCCTAATCTGGACTTCTTTTGTATTGTAATAAAGTTTCCAGACATTTTGAGCTTTATTATCTAGCAGACAAGAACAAAGTAAAATGCAAAAAAACGCTCTTCGAAGCCATAAATTTGAAAATAAAATCATTTTATAGTCCTCCAAAAAATAGTTAATCCATATTGTGCAGTGGAAGTAAGCCTAATTCTTCCCTTATTCTTCATACCTCCATAATTGTATCCTGCAGTTTTTTTCTGCGGAACATTAAATGATCCATTACCAAATTTTTTATTTACAGCATTTTTCCACGATGCATACTCCTTATCACGCATACTCCACCCCATGACGTTCATTTTATACATAAAAGTACCATTTGATGGCTTATTCTGAAACTCCTTAGGAATCATTGCTTGTTCTGCACCATCCCATTGATCTGCTCCATTGCTATAATCTATAGAACCTGGTGTAAATGCATTTATAACAGCGGCATTGGCTGTTTGCATTGCATTTGTTTGTTTGCTTAACGTTGTTCTTCTAAATGCTTTTGCACTCGGAGAGTCTTTACCATACGCTACTTTATTCTTGTTCACATGAACAGAAGCTATTGCAAACATTTCTTCTTTGCTAAATATACCATACCCTATAGAACTTTCTGCATATACAGTTGATGCCAAAGTATTAAGCTCTTTCTGACCAATAGACAATTTAACAGGGTGTTCGAATACATTCACTAGAGAGCCATTCTTGTTTTTTTCTTTACGTACACCAGTTGCTGTATATGCCATATTATCCTGTTTCCCATCACTACCAAGCCATTTACCAGCATCTGTATAATAATCTCCTTGACCATCAGGATCAAATAGATTTATTGGATTATTATGACAATAAGTGTATGCACTTATGTCAATATATTCCTCAGCAAGCGGATCCGCACTCATCCACAAACTCAACCTCGGCTCATAGTATCTCGCACCATAGTAGTACATACCTGTTTCCTCATCAAATTCTTTTGCGTTGAAGAGGTAAGGGGTATTCCATGTGTTGTTGCGTTCTTCAATGAACACCTCACCGAACGGCACATACTCGATGTGCTGCGAAACTTCGCCATCAAGGTTGGTGATGTAGCTACTGCTACCCAAATGGTCGGGATGGTAGTAGAACTGTATCTTTTCGTAATCTTCATTTGGTTTGAAGTTACCATTTGCAGACCTTGTGCGTGCCATTGCACGAGCCTGTTCCGCCTCCGGCGTAGCATCATTGCAACAGAAGCCCTGACCGTTTACATAATCGTCATTGTCCTTACCAGAATAAGGCAAGTCAAACGTTTTGTAATTGTCTTTAATGGATTGTAACTGCTGGTTGTACTTATCCTTGTAGTTAATGGTAAGACCATCAGCTTCATTGCCTGCATACGGTATTCGTCTTGGGTCTGCACCATAAGATGCCAAGTCGCCCAATTTAGAAACGATTCTTTGACTACCGATGTAGATGTGCTTGGTGTACTTACCACCTTGCCCTGCCACGAGGTATGGGCTGACATAGAGCGAGAAGCGTGCTGTACCAGTATTGCCACCTGAGAACTCAGAGTTCACATAAATGGCTTCATTCTCGCCTGATGTCTTCACCGTGCGCTCACCATCGGCATCATACCAATAGTTGCTCACAAAGCCGTTTTCATCAGCTGCCAATAGTCTGTTTTCCTCGTCCCACTTATATTTCTGCTCGGTTGCCTTTTCATCCTCCTTGCCGTCTTTCTTTACACGAGATGTGTTGATATAGACAAGGTTTCCGTTGTCATCATAGGTGTATTTGTGTCCGTTGTTGATGTTCGTGCTGTCCGTAGGAGTTTCTTCCGTGCGGTAGTTGATGTCGCGAACATTGTCGAGTTGGAATTTCTTGCCCTCTGCGCTACCATAGGTATAAGCGAGTTCGTAGCCTGCGTTGAGCGTGCCGTCGAACTGCACACCTGTCTGTGAGAGATGTTGCTTCTTACTCGTGATGCGATGCATGTTGTCGTAGCCCATAGACAACGTATAAGAAGCGGCTTTATTGTCCGTTCCCTTATAAGTACCCGTTGCGCTTGCCAAACGATACAATGGGTCATAAGTATAACTATGGCTCATCTGTCCGCCTGCCTTGCCACTCTGTGGGAGTGGAGCATTGTTCTTAATACCGAGCACGTTGCTCACTGCGTCGTAGCTGTAGGCATTGTCCATAATAATACCTGCCTTAGCATTCACCACGAGGTTCTGCAACCGTCTGCGTGCAGGGTCGTAACTGTAGAACGTTTCCGCTCCGTTGCAATACTTCAGATAAGTGCGTTGCTCAAACTTATCATAGCCAATCTTGTTCACATAATCGTAGCCATAGGACTTGTAACCACGGACGTGGTCTACCTGTCCACCGAGGTTATAGCCGTAGGTTACTTTCTCCTCATCGGGGTAAATCATTTCCAATAGGCGGTTGTGGCTGTCATACTTCCACTGTGTTACGTAGGTTGCCACTGCCTGGTTAGGCACAATCAGCGTGCGCACGGTCTTCAAGACCTCACCCATCCTACCGTAGTAATACTCAATAGCGCCACTGCCGTCCTCACGGAGCATCAATCTGCCGATACGGTTGTAAGAAGAGTTGATACCACCGTAATGGTACTTCACGTTGTTCT
>NZ_ADFQ01000112.1:0-28482 GCF_000177355.1 Prevotella amnii CRIS 21A-A | reverse complement strand
CCGTTACGTATGTCAATGCAGAGGGCCTCGTAACGCATATTGATCAGAAAGTGCTTTTTATAAGAGGAGAACTCACCCACGAGGCACGAAGGGTGGAGATATTTTACGAGACAAAGAGACCTGTTGTACTATTGACCAACAACTTTGACTTCACGGTTGAGGACATTGCTGAAATTTACCGCTTAAGATGGGCTATCGAGTCGTTATACAAACAACTTAAACAGAACTTCCCGCTTCATTTCTTCTATGGGGACAGCGTCAATGCCATACAAATACAGACATGGGTAGTCTTGATTGCAAATCTGCTGATAACAGTCCTATAAAGAAGCATTAAGAGACACTGTGCATTCTCGCAAGTTGTTACCATGATAAGACTTATGCTTATGTACTACGTTGATTTTATCGCATTCATGGAAAATCCCGAAAAAACTTGGAATGATTTCCTTGCAAAGAAGATGTAAAAAGCACCACCTGAACCAAGTCTTTTCGATTAAGAGGGGACTTACTTTTGAAAAAATAAACCCCGAAGTCTAATTTTACTGGGCTTCGGGGAGGATATTTATGCTCTTTTGAGTTTTACCGGACAGCAATATATTAGATACGACCATTCACCCTCCATTGAAACCTGAATACTTGGATATCATAGATGTCTCCAAAACTTTGAAGTTGAAACAAAAGACCATTTACAATTGGGTTTGGGCTGGAAAAATTCCTTATCTTAAAGCCAATGGCAGATTACTTTTCCTTCGGGAAGAGATAGATGAAATGCTACGTAAACAAGGGAACTGGTAGGCATCCGTTCACTATCTTTGCAGTGTTCAATCCTATTGAACGACTATAAATATTGAACAAGATATGTATGGAATACAGATCATAGATCTGTTGCTCTCTGCGGCACACGAAAGCTGTGCTTTTACGTGCAACCAACTGAGCTACAAGTCATTTGTGCTATATCATTGACTATTAATGAACACTCTGCGAGAAACAATTAGTCAACAATCAGTCAACAACTACTCTCTAAGCAAATAAGGTGAATTTTGCAATAGACCTTGCTTTTGCTCTTGTTTATAAAAAGTCAGTTGCGGATATGTCTTGAAATACCACTGGCTACTTACAATATAATAACGTATTTCAGTCCTTTTTATTGTAAAGGAGTAAAGCAATCTTTCTGTGATTTCCCAAGGCATATCCACATTGCTCTACTGTTTCTGCAAATGAACTATTGCGTGGGGCTTGTCCTTGTTAGTCCATTTTCCATCCACATCTGCCCAATAGCAGTCCCATTCGGCAGACTTGCCATTGATAGAGATTGTCCCCTCAATGTAATCGTCTGCTGCATTCTCACCAACGACAATCTTTAATGTCTTGTCGTTCAAAGTCCAACGAGTGTAGTTCCAACCTGTTTTAGGGTTGATAGTAAGAGTACCATTTTTGTTGAATGTGCCTGTTGCGTTAGTCCAATGGTTGAAATGTCCACCTGCATTGTCAACAGAAGTGACTTTCCAAGTTGTGCCTACTAATGATGTTGAGGCTTCCTTATTTTCGTCATCATCATTTGAACAAGCGTTGAAGCTAACACTCATCACGATGACTAACAAAGCCATTCCAATCAATCTTAATGTTTTCATCATTTCTTGAAATTTAAATTGTTAATATATTATTTCTGCTTTACTCCTACATTTAATATGTCGATTTACACCCTTGTTTGCAGAGAGAGAGGTTTATGAACTAAACTCTGCAACTCCTTGTATCGTAACATTTTATACGTTTCAAACTTTTTTTCGTGTAGTCATATTGTAGCCACAAGAGAGTATTTTGAGAGTACTCATAGATACTGCTGATAGAATTGCACTCTTGCAAATCTTGGGTTCAAAAGTACTAAAAAAAAAAATGAGACTTCTCCAAGTATTTGATGTTAAATATCTTAAAAATTTTTGGCTACAATTTTCAGTGCACGGTGCACTGAGGTCATGATATAGTGTAATTGAATAAAATAACAAAATGGTATAATAATGCCAAATAATGGTTTTGTAATATTCTGATAAAAACTCAATCCATATGAACTTTGCATTCTAAAAACATTAATCTCATTTTATATGGCTCGTAAAAAAGGATGTAAATCAAATAAGGAAGGACGAATTTTCATAGTAAAACCAACCATTGACATGATGTTATCAACTTGCATTAATGTAAAGCTGGTAGCTAATTTAGGAGGTTTTGAGTATTCTAATTTTGTAAAGACCTGCAAGTTGGGAAAAGACATACGCCTAAGTTCTTTAGAGCGATGTGCAACTGCGTTTGGTAGGGACACACTTGTCATTCATCTTCCCGCAGGACTTGTCGAATCGGTAGCAAACCCACAAGCACACCATAGTGGACTTTTTCATACGATAGAGGAAGCTGAACTCAAAATAGTGTTGAAGGAGATACTCAAAATTAAAAAGTCACAATTCTTACCCCAGTTCGGGTTAAGCCGTCTATATTTTGATAAGTTAGGAGCATTATTCCTTGTTAGAATTATGTGCACGATAATACATCCCACTCTATCATGAATGGGATATGATTTAGATAAAAAATGTTGCTTAAAACAACGCCAACTGTTTAGTGTCTTCTATGCAATATCCCTGGAGAGCTTCTGGCTTGTTTTCAAAGAAGCAGTATGCCCCCAAGGCAGATACAAGATTCATGATAAAGTTTGTCACAGACCTATAGCGTGAATGTACAATTTGGGCAGTGTTTTTCAGAAGATCATTGATGGTTTCTATGATATATTTTTTTCACAGCATCATTCTATCATAGAAAGGCATGAGTTTGTTTTTCATATTTACCCTGAGCCCCGTCACCAACTGAATACCATCTTCAAAAAGAAAGTCAAAAAGTTTTTGTGATATGTATCCTTTGTCAGCGAACAGCTTGCCATACAGACGTTTGGCAAGAACCTTGAAAACTTTTGTGTCTTTGTCACTGACATTTGCTCCAGTAAGAACGAAAGCTATGATTTCCCCTCTGTCATTACATGCCAGATGAAGCTTGAATCCGTGACACCAGCCCATTGTTCCTTTCCCATTTGTTGCAACGCCTTTGAACACCTTGTTGGCATAGCGTCTAAGATTGTGGCATACAGGAATCATTGTTGAGTCAACAAATGTAATACCTGTACATCTTCCAAATGCACGCAGATTAAGAAAGAACATAAGAGGGAAAAACACCCTACTTTCAAGTTCAACAAAACGGTTGTAAGAGACAGTGTTAGTGAAGTACGTCTTAAAAGTCCCCTTGATGAAGAATAGGTAATAGTGCTTGAAATTACGAAATGTTCCGAAATGGAAATACAATAAAATAGTCATGATTTCGCTGTCGGCCAAGGAAGCCTTACGCCTTCTACGCTTCGTGGTATCGTCACCTAAAAGCAGTTTCCAGCCATTTTTAGCTCCAAAATGTTTGCAAAAATCATCTATAACACAGAATAATTCAGTAATTTTGTAATCGGTAGTCTGCGTAAGTATATTTGTAACTGTTTGATTATTAACTATAAAGGTACAAAATATTTATGAGACTACCTTATTCTTTATTTACTTTTTTGCGTTTTCTTATCCCGAACTAAGGTATAATATTGAATAAAATCAAGCTGTCATAACTTGGACGACCTGTTGATTTATAACCTTTGGTATAAGCGATTTCTATGATAACACGGATAGGTGTCCAATCGATTAATTTATCTATTTGGAAAAAGGAGGTCTACTTGATCTTACACTGACCGAGAACGACATCGGCAAAACTGGGAGAAGAAAGAGTTTGTTTCATACCATAAAGGTACAAAAATATGATGAAATGAGCAAATCTTCAACAATAAGTTTTGCAGAGGTCTCTTTCTATATTTCATATATGGCAAGCTAGTTGGCAATAAGGGGTACATCTGAAAGAATCCCCCTCGCAAGCTATACGGTTCGTAACCATCACATTATCATAAATTGCTCTGACTATCAAGAAAGTTCAACTGCCTTGGTGTAGATTTTGTACTTTTAGCTTTTTTGTATGTTCCTACATTATTAGAATACAGATTAGCGAAGATTTTATCTAATTCTATCCTGTATGCGCTTATGTCTGATTCGCCAGATTTCAATACTGTAACTATCTTCTTGACTAAAGCATCGACTTTGATCTTTACATCTTCAACAGGTGTGACAAATGGAATTTTCTTAATATAGTTTGCAGAATTGTTTGTTGAGGGATTAATGGCATTTATAAGTTCTGTACAGACGGACGAATTGAAAAAGCCCAAGAGATAATACACCCAAGTTTCATCTTTGGGGAATACACCTACTATTGACTGGTCGAACAATCTTCCGTCAATCAACGCGGCTGTCAATCTTGAAGACCGTATCATAGGGATACCTATTCCATTCTTGAAATAGAAATCCGAATTTTGGAATCTACATTTTTTATTTTGTCTATATTCTGTAATAGCCAAAGTTGACCAATCCATAAACCAATGATTGGGTTTGACATACTCAACATTTCCACCCTTTACAATCGGCACAAGGCAACATAGCTCTGATATTCCGTTCTCTTTCTCTTTTTGGGATAACGATGTCATCCTAATACGCTCTTTGTCTGCGCAGCCGTATTTTTTAGCATTCTTTACCTCTTTATTGATTGGGTGAAGATACTTTTTGTCATATCCCGAATAAAAGCCAGTAACGCAACTTGCTATGTCTCCAATTCTTTTTATGCTCCTGTCATTTACCAGCTCTGCAATTTGTTTGGTAGAGTTAAGCATGAATGCCGAGCCAATACTTTCAAGTACAGATTTCTGAGATACAGTTTTCATTACACCACAATCCCTTTGCTCCAGTTCCTCCACTGTCTTGAATTTTGTCCTGACCACAATCTCGTTGTTCAGATTCTGAGAAACGTCTGAACTTTTCTCCAATGTAATAATACAAAGATTTGCATAACCAAAATTGACTCCAGGAAAAAATGAAGAGGGGAAAAGAGCCAATTCTTTAATCTTGGTATTGGTGAGCAAAAATTTACGAATGGACAAATGCCTATGAAGAGACAGGAATGTATTGGGCACGATAAAGCACAACTCTCCGTTTTCCTTCAAGCAGCGGGTACAGGCATAAAGAAAAAGGGTATAACTCTCTTTTGTATATAAATCAGGGTACAATTTGTTGAGAAGTGCCTTTTTATGCTCGTCGCTCCTCGCACCATAAGGAGGATTGCCTATTATCTTGTCATATCTTTGCGAGCACTCCAAAATCGCTTTGTCAAGCAAGGTGTCCGTTTCCTTGATTGATACACAAGATTTCATACTATACTTGCTTTTCAGACCAGCCACAGTAGACGAATTAAGTTCAAAAACACTGATTTGCACATTTTGAGTATTTTCCAATATTTTGTCTATGAATACACCATCTCCTCCACACGGCTCCAATATTAGGTCGTGTGGTTTGAAATGCAACATGCCTGTCATATAATTGAGTATGGGGTTTGATTTTGTATAATATGCTTGATATGTCAATGCAGTGTCCATATACTTACCAGATAAGATAATTCTGAAGATTGTTATGCGTAACCGTTTCCCTCATCCGAGGTGCAAAGTCGTTCATCCAATCAATATTGTTCTCTATCCAATGGTGAATGTCAAAACCCGTGAAATGACATATTTTAGAATATGTATCAGAACCGCATGAAGTTTTCCACACTCCTGAATTTTGGAGCGTGTTCAAGTAGTGGTTATTCTCTGTAGAGCGAACGAATATCAAGCACTTGTAGTTTTCTGCCTCTATATTCTGATATATACTCCCGACAAGAAGCAGCCTATTTGTATTGCCTTTTTCGTTTGAGCCGAATCCACTCTTGAAATCTACAATATATTTGGCTGTTCCGTCTGTGAAATGCAAGTCGCATTCCAACTGTATTTCACCTGATGTCACAAGTCCCCACACCTTGTCATAATAGCGTTTAAGTTGTGCTTTTTCGTCAAACATAATAGCCAAACCATCTATATAAGTTGCAATTTCCGTTGAGAGGCTCGCCTTTACTTCAGAAAATAAAGGCGGTACAAAAGACGCAATTCTTGTGGACGGATATTTGAAACACAATTTGCAAAATGGCTCCCACAATTCACCCACTCTTCGGGAAAAAGCCATATAGTCATATTCCCAAACAGCATTACGCGATTCTAGCATAACCACATCATTTGTGTAAGTTATCATTAGCACACACTCAAGAATATCATTGTTTGTTCAATGTTGCGCTCTTGCCGTCTCCTCAACAATTAATAACAGATTTTCCTTACTCTGAATAATTGCCTTGTTCAGGGCAGATGCCCTTTTCTTATAATCGGCTGCGGAATACTGGAGTGCCAGTTAGCTAACTATCTCATTGGCACGATTTCTGAAATATGCCAAAAGTTCAGCCTTGTTATTTCTTAAATTTATATCTATGTCCATAATAGAAAAATAGATGCTATATGTTTACACATAAAAATAAAACAAAGATAAACATTTTAAGTGAGTTACGCAAACCTTTTAGAAACAAACACCTCATATAAAAAGATACAAAAAAATTATGGAATAGCAAAGCTCGTGTTTATGAAAGTTTGGAGTTTGTGATATGAAAAAAGAGGGTTTGCCATTTTTGACACACCCTCTATATCTTTTAAGGAATACTATATAATAAAATTATTGAACCCCTTCAAATTCACGTAAAAAACGAGTATCATTTTCAGAAAAAAGACGTAAATCGCTTACACGATACTTTAAGTTTGTTATACGTTCTACACCCATTCCAAAAGCATATCCTGTATAAATAAGCGGATCTATACCACAAGCTTCTAAGTCATGGGGATCAACCATTCCACAACCTAATATCTCTACCCAACCTGTATGTTTGCAAAATCCACAACCTTTTCCTCCACAGATATTACAACTAATATCCATTTCTGCACTAGGCTCAGTAAAAGGGAAATAACTTGGGCGCAAGCGTATTTTTGTGTTAACACCAAACATCTCGCGAGCAAAAGTCAGAAGAACTTGTTTTAAATCAGTAAAACTTACACCTTTATCTATATAAAGTCCTTCAACTTGGTGAAAAAAACAATGAGCACGAGCACTTATAGCTTCATTACGATATACACGTCCTGGACAAAGTACACGTATAGGTGGTTTATGTGTAGACATATAATGAGCCTCGTCATTGGAAGTATGACTACGTAAAAGTACGTTTTTAGTAACATCGACACTATTGCTGCGATCTATAAAGAAAGTATCTTGCATATCACGTGCAGGGTGATCTGCTGCAAAATTAAGCATAGTAAACACATGCTTATCATCGTCTATTTCTGGGCCTTGAAATAAAGTAAAACCCATTCTGGCAAAAATATCTATTATCTCATTCTTCACAAGTGTTAAAGGATGACGTGTTCCAAGCTCTATAGGATAAGCTGTACGTGTTAAATCAATATCATTGCTTTGGGCATCTTTTACTTCGAGCTGTTCCTTTAATGCATTAATCTTTTCTTGAGCCCTTCGCTTTAGTTCATTTATACGTATCCCAACTTCTTTTTTTTGATTGGCTGCAACATTACGGAACTCACTCATCAAAGCCGCAATCTCACCTTTTCTGCTAAGAAATCGCAAACGAAACTGTTCTACCTCTTCAGTATTTTTTGCTGATAATTGGTTTACTTCTTTGAGTAGATTATCTATCTTTTCTAAAAGCATACTTCTATATTTTTCTGCAAAGGTAATGATAATCTTCCAAAAAAAATAGGATAAAGTATTAGAAAAAGAATAGCTTTCACATACTTTTCTATTTACTCTGTCTTTATTTTTCTTGCTTTTTACCAGTAACTTTATTCTTTGTATTCTTCTTTCCCTTACTTTTATCTTTTTCTATTTTCTCTATTTTCGCCTTTAAACGAGCAATTTCTTTATCTTTTATTTCTATTTCTTCTCCTTGATTACGAATTGTAGTTAGTAAGCTATTTAGCTCATCATTATCTATATCAGCAGGATAAAGAGCATCTACTCTATTAATAAAATCTCCTAAAATGTTCATGTAATTTGTAAACGCATCAAAAGCATTATTAAAAATGCCACGATATATACCTACATGTGAAGGCTTTGTAGACATTAAACGAAAATTATTACTAGCTTGAAGATAATACCAATCTTGATTAATACTTGGATCTCTGGCTATGCGAATACGATCTGCCACACTATAAAGTTTATTAAAAGCTTCACGCTGCATTAAATTGCCAAGCCATGTACTAACATCACGTTCTTCATCTATCCAACTTAACGTATCTGGCACTTCTAAAGATCCAACACTTTTAAACTTTTTACACACTTCAAAAGGAGTACTAAAAGTAATATCTCTTTCCTTAGCACATCTGGGCAAAGCATATAAAAAATCTAAAATATTACTTGATAAAGGTTGATCTATGCCTAAAGCTGATAAATTCATAAATAATCCTACAAACTCTTCCTTTTCTGGAAAAGCTACAATATCATTTACAAACTTATCCGCAAAAAGAGGATAACCTTCCCAGTTTGTATTAGCAAAACGTAGAGAAATATCATCACTAAGATTAATATCTCTTAGCAATAATTTCAGTTTAGGCTGCAAAGCGCAATTATATATATAATGTGGAGATTTCCAGCCAAGAACATGTTTAGCTCCTTCTGTGAGCATACCTATAAAACCCATTTGAGAAGCCACCAATCCTATTTCATCATTATAAATAAGAGAAGAGTTGCGCAAGATCTTAGGCTTATGCCCAAAAAGTTCGTTTATCTTTCCTATTTGTCTCAATACATCTTCTTTAAAACACTCCTTATTAGCTAAAGAGGATAAACCATGAGAATATGGCTCTGCTATAAATTCGACACAGCCTGTACTATTAAGCTCCTGAAGTTTCTCTATTACCTGTGGTGCATATATTTCTAACTGCTCTATACCTACTCCTGAAAGAGAAAAAGCTACTTTAAAATAGTCGCCATACTCCTTTATCATATCAAGTATAGTATTAAGCGCTGGTATGTAGCTTTGCTCTGCTATTTTATTAATAGTACGCTCGTTCTCATAATCATCATAATAATAATGATCAGTACCAATGTCAAAAAAACGATAACGCTTTAAATGGGTTATCTGATGTATCTCAAAGTATAAACAAATAGTTTTCATTATATTCTGAAGTTTAGTTTATTATTTTATGTATATAGGATAACTCTTTTTCTTATGTCCAACCTAATGTTTGTAAGTATAATTGTCTTATCCATGCCCCTACTTTTTCCCAAGTAATATTATCTACTTCTTTTTTACCCTCTATAGAAAGATATTTAAACAAGCTTTCATTATTACATACAGAAAATATAGCATCTGCCATTGCATGTATATCCCAATAGTCCACCTTAATGCAATTAGTTAAAATTTCTGCGCATCCACTTTGTTTTGATATTATAGTGGGGGTTCCACACTGCATAGCCTCTAAAGGTGAGATTCCAAAAGGTTCGCTTACAGATGGCATTACATATACATCTGAACGTTTTAAACATTCATATACATCTTTACCACGCATAAATCCTGGGAAATGGAAGCGATCAGCAATGTCACGATCAGCAGCCATTTTTATCATCGCTTCCATCATATCGCCCGATCCCGCCATACAAAAACGAACATTTCTTGTCCTATGTAACACCATATTTGCTGCTTCTACAAAATATTCTGGTCCTTTCTGCATAGTTATACGACCTAAAAAAGTAACCAGCTTTTCTTTTCCTTTATGAATAGGGCGTTCAATTGCTGCTATATCATCTTTTAATGGATATACTGCATTATGCACCGTAAACACTTTAGACGGATTCTGATGATATTGGTTTATTACGGTCTGGCGAGTTAACTCAGACACACACATAATACAATCAGCATTATCCATACCATCTTTCTCTATTGAAAAAACCATCGGATTAACTTTTCCACGAGACCTATCAAAGTCTGTAGCATGTACATGTATACATAAAGGCTTGCCTGATACTTTTTTAGCATGTATTCCTGCAGGAAAAGTTAACCAATCGTGAGCATGAATAATATCATAATCAAACGTACGAGCAACGACACCAGCTATAATAGAATAGTTGTTAATTTCCTCATTTAAATTATTTGGATAACCACCTGCAAACTCTATAGCTCCAATATCATTACAGTGCATATAATTAAAATCATCATAAATATGCTCGCGCAAAGTATAATACATCTCTGGAGACATAATGTTCCCTATACGTTGCTCTAAATAGGCACAACTAATATCCTTATAAACAACAGGAACACAATTCATTGCTACAATTTTAGCAAAAGTTTTATCCTCATCTCCAAAAGGATGAGGCAAACACAATATTGTTTCTATATCCCCCTGTGCATGAAGACCTTCAGAAATTCCAAAATTAGCGGTGGCTAAGCCTCCATATACATGAGGAGGATATTCCCAGCCAAACATTAACACTTTCATCTGTTTTCCTCCTTTTTATCTTGATAAGTTTCCAAAAGTTCGAGCGTACGTAATACTTCTGCAACATTCATAGCATATGATATTGCTCCCCTACCATGAAATGGAGGATTGCCATCAAAAAGTTCTGGTAATGTTCCTAAACAATGATAAAACATCTCTCCTTCAAAGTTGACAAGTTGACGCGCTACAAAACTTATCCGTGTTCGCTTATAAAGTTTTAAACACGCTTCCATATAAAATCCTCCAAGCCAAGGCCAAGCCGTACCTTGATGATATGCAAGATCACGCTCATCTTGACTTCCAATATACATGGGAGTGTATCCTGAACTCTTTGGGGAAAGCGTTCGTAAACCTTTAGGAGTTAGTAGCTCACGTGTGCAATAATCTAACACACTCTTCTTTTGTTCTATATCAAGAGGTGAATAATCAAAAGCAGTTGCAAAAATCATATTAGGTCGAACACTCCAGTCATATTCTACTTCTTCTGCTACATAATCAAAAAGATAACCATACTTATTATAGAAAACATCTATAAAACTATTTTTACACTTATCTGCTATGATCTCTAATTCTTTTGTAAAAGCATTATCTTTTTCATTATTATTAATAAATGCTACAAATTTTAAAGCATTATACCACAAAGCATTAAATTCTACTATATAGCCAGAACGAGGAACAACAGGTTGCCCTCTATAATAAGAATTCATCCAAGTAATAGCTTTTCCATTAGAATTAACATATATAAGACCATTTTCTCTAACCTCTAAAAGGGGATGTTTACCTGCAAGAAGATAAATCATAATATCACAAAGCAATTTCCCGTAAAGCTTTTGACATTGCTTTACACCTACCGTTTTTGCATATTGCTGTAATGCCCAAACACACCACAGCATAACATCGGGTTGATCGATTTCAGCAATATCTACAGTAAGAGACTTTCCTGTCATAAACTCTCGCAAACCTTTTTCAGAAGTTTTCATTACCAATTCAAAATAATCCTGTTCTTTAGTACTAAGAGTTAATCCAGGAAGAGATATAAACTGATCTCTAGCCCTACACTTAAACCAAGGATAACCCGCCAAAATATAACGAGCATCATCTTTAGAACGGTTGCGAAACTGATGAGCTGCATTTATTAAACAATGAAAAAAATTATCTCGAGGATTACGATCGTCTATTTCTTTTTGAAATAAACGCTTTAGAGACTTAGGCTTACTTTCACTAGTAGAAGCTGCAAAAACTATACTCTCACCTTTCTTTATAGTCATTTCAAAATAACCAGGCACATAAAGGTCTTCATCAGAAAAATATCCACGCGCCATTTCCTTAGGATACTCTATTCCACGATACCACATAGGATTAAAATGGAACTCATTACTCTTTGAGAACTGCATATAAAGCGAAGGGTAGCCTTTATACAAGCATGTACTAATGCCGTGGTCAACTAATAAATAATCGCGATCTATAGCATTATTCTCATGAGTAAATTCCTTTACACTACGAAAGGCCAGAAATGGACGAAACTGTAAAGTCGTAGGTGAATGGGCGTCTAACAAGGTATAACGTATTAAAATTCTATCTTCATAATGTTGAAATACAACTTCCTTTTTTAATAGAACACCACCCACACGATAGGTAGTAGTAGGTACCTTATCACAATCAAACTCACAAATATATTTATGACCATTAGGACTAAACACGTTCCCATGATATTTGTGCAAGCCTAAATTAAAAGCTGCACCATGCTGTATTACAGTAGCATCAAGTGAACTTAATAATACATGATTATCCTCATCTAATTCATGTATTGGCACTACAAGTAATCCGTGATATTTTCTAGTATTACAATCTACTATAGTAGAGCAAGAATAGGCGCCAGACCTGTTAGTTCGCAAAATTTCTCGAGATAAGGAATCTTGCAGATTAGTCATTACTGATTTTTCAAATCGTAAATAGCTCATAAGCTAATAAGGTTTTTGTTATTTTTCACAAAGATAATAAAAACTATTTACTACAAATAATTTTTCAAGCAACAAATTATAATAGAGATATTATTTTTTAAGATTTATCTATATTATGGAAATCTTTCATCAATAAAACAAAAAGTAAAGGGCCTAACAAGCACTAATAAAAAAAGTGTATCTAAAATTGATACACCTAAGCAAAGTAGTCGATAGGGGAATCGAACCCCTATGCCAAGATTGAGAATCTTGTATCCTAACCGTTAGATGAATCGACCAATAATATTCATAGTGCGGAAGGAGGGGGATTCGAACCCCCGGTACGGTAACCCGCACGTCAGTTTAGCAAACTGGTGGTTTCAGCCACTCACCCATCCTTCCTAAGAAGGTATATATTAACCAATACTACCAAATATCTTTTCAAAAGTGATGCAAAGGTAGTATTTTATTTTAAACTACCAAAACTTTAAAAGAAAAATATTTCCATGTATAGACATTATATATTTATAAAAAACATCTAAACAACTAAAATAGTATGATTAATAACACATTAGCCATTATGTTTTTTCTTTATTCAAAATTGTAGAAGTGCCATTATCATTTTGATTAAGTTATACTCAGTTTGCAACCAATTTGATGCAATGTCCCTTTACTAAATAATGTGATCATAAAAGCTTAGTAAAATAACAACTCGTTAATGTTTTCTATACTATATTCATGTAGAGTTTATAAATTCTTTTCATTATTAGTCTAAAAATGGGAAATAATCCCATCGAATTTAAACAATATTAATAATTTTAATATTTTAACACAAAAAAATTGTTTGATAAATATAAGTTATATATCTTTGTAACGTGTTTTTCATGGTATTAGATTATTAAGGTTAGGAATTTCTTTTGTCGTGAGACAATAAATTCCATTAGGGTATGTCAAAAAGACATACCCTTTTTATTTATAAATATATTGCTTCTACTAATCATCTTTTTGCTATTCCTCTAAGTTTTGTACTTTCTGTAATACTAATATCATTATAAAAATATAAGATTAAAATATTTAGAGAAATTACAAAGCTACTAAGAATACAACTATTTTGTCATATACTATTATCTGTATTAGCACTTAAGGTAAAATCAAACTTTAAGCCATGTGGATAAACATTACATACAGTAATAGTGCCTCCATGTATTGTAATAGCATTTTTTACAATTGCCAAACCTAATCCTGTTCCACCAAGTTTTCTGCTTCTACCTTTATCAACACGATAAAATCGTTCAAAAAGTCGGGCAATATGCTTTTCTGGTACTCCAACACCATTATCAGAAAAGGTATAAATACCTTTCTTATATGATAATGTAACAGTTGTTTCTTTTCCTGCATATGCTATAGCATTATCTGTAAGATTTCTAAAAACACTATAAACAAGATCAAGATTGCCTTTTATAACTAAATCTTTAGGTATAAAATTATAAAACCTCATAGACTTTTCTTTCAGTCTTAAAGATTCTTCTACTTCTATTTTTTCAACAAGCTCTTTTATATTGATTGATTCAAAGTTGTATAAATCAGGAGCATCATCTATACGATTAAGCACTGAAATATCATCTACAAGAGATGTCAGACGCTTACATTGCGCAAAACTCCTATTTAAAAACAGCTTCTTTTGTTCCTCGTTTATACTTTCATTCGTAAGTATCGTTTCAATATATCCGTGAATACTTGCAATAGGTGTTTTTAATTCATGAGCTATATTTTGAGTAAGTTGTCGTTTTAATATGCTTTGCTCCTTTCTTGTTTTTGCAAGTTTAGTAAACAAAGTTACTATATGTTCTGATATTTCACCTAACTCATCATTAGGAAAATTAGTTAGCTCGTTAGGATCTATATCTTCACTACTTTCTGCTCTCATTGCAAAATTTCTCAATGCTGTAATATTTTTTCCTAACCGATGTGTGAAACGATAAAGAACTATTGTTAGAATAAAAGTAATAGCTAATACAAACCAAATATAATGTTGATCAGTAGACAACTGTCTGCCAAGAGAGCTATTATATGGTAGTGCTGAACGAATAACAATACCTTGTTTAGGATAATAATTTGCACTATAAAAATATTTAGTCCCTGTTGTTTTAGAAGGGCGATAAATATCTGTTCCATAGCCATTCTGCTTTGCTAAACGAAACTCTTTTCTGTTTGAATGATTTTTTATATTAGCATAATCCTTTCTAATATTATCATAGCAAACTTTACCATTAGTATCAATAACAGTGATACGTAGATACTTTATAGGGTGTAACCTTATATATTTGTTTATAACATACTCTTTATTATTTCCTTCTAATGCAATAGCCTCAGATATTTGATTGTTATAGTCTTGCAACTTAAGACTCAAAACCTCTATCTTAAAATATCTCTCTCTTTTATATTGAAATAATATAAAACAAACAGAATAAAGTAAAAGTAATAAAAGAACAAACCAAAAAAGCTGATTTCCTGTATAGTGTCTTTTCACCACATTCCTTTTTAGTAATTATTAAAATATAAAAAGCATAATAGTATGCAAAAGCATAATAAGTTATATGTAAAATTATATTATTAACAAATAAAAAGCGATTATACATACTTATATTAATAAGGTATAATCGCTTTTTTGTTTATCCAAAATTATCGAATCGAATAGCTTCTTTATCTACACCAAGACTATCAAGATAATCTGTAACTGTTTTTATAAGCATAGGAGGACCACATAAATAGTACTCACAGTCTTCTGGAGCTTCATGAGTATCAAGATATTCTTCACGAATACAATTTACAGCAAACCCTTCATAATATTTAACTCCCGCTTCATCTGCTATAGGGTCTTTTCTATCAAGTGAAAGATGAAAATGAAAATTAGGATATTCTTTCTCTAATTCCCAAAAATCTTCTAAAAAGAAAGCCTCTCCAAGAGCACGTGCACCATAAAAGAAATGCATCTCACGATCACGAGTATGCAACGTTTTTAGCATATGCATGATTTGACTACGTAAAGGTGCCATACCAGCACCACCACCTATCCAAATCATTTCTTTACCTGAAGTGAAATTAGGAGCAAACTCTCCATAAGGACCACTCATCATAACTTTATCACCAGGCTTTAAGCTAAATATATATGACGACCCTATACCTGTTGGTACATTTTGAAAACCTTTTTGTGGCTTAGGCAAGAAAGGAGGAGTAGCTATACGCACGGTAAGTGTTATAATATCTCCTTCTGCAGGATAATTTGCCATTGAATATGCTCGCACAGTATCCTCAGGGTTGTTTGCTACAAGAGAGAACAGATTAAAATGTTGCCAAGCTCCTATATAATCTTCTCCTATAAGCTCCTTATCAAAATCAGTATCATATCTAAGATTACTATATTTGGGAATACGGATTTGAGCATAAGAACCAGGAACAAAGTCCATATGCTCTCCCGGAGGTAAAGCCACCTTAAACTCTTTAATGAAGCTGGAAACATTTTTATTAGAAATAACCTCGCACTCCCATTCTTTCACACCTAATACCGTTTCGGGTATTTTTATAGAAATATCGCCTTTTACTTTTGCCTGACAACCTAAACGCCAATTTTCTTTTATTTCTTTACGCGAGAAATGGGGACGTTCTGAGTCTAAGATTTCGCCACCACCTTCTATAACCTGACATTTACATTGTCCGCAACTTGCCTTACCACCACAAGCTGATGGGAGATAAATACCATTTTCGTTTAAAGTAGCCATAATAGAACTTCCTTGTTCCACTTCTAACTTTTTATCTCCATTAATAGTAATAGTAACCTTACCACTGGGGCTAAGATATTTTTTTGCTATAAGTAATAGTATTACCAATATTAAAATGGTAACGAGGAAGACTATAATGCTTGTTATTATAAAATTCATAGCTCTTTTTAAAGTTTAATACCTGAGAAACACATCATTGCAATAGCCATTAAGCCTACTGTTATAAACGTAATACCCAAACCCTGCAATGGTTTTGGTACGTCCGAATACTCTAAACGCTCACGGATAGCTCCCATAAATACTATAGATAATGTCCAACCTAAGCCTGAAAACAAACCATACACAAGAGCTTCCCATACAGATCCTATAAACTGGGTACTTGAAGGATCTAATCCTATACGTTGCTGCATAAACAATGAAGCTCCCATTATAGCGCAATTAACAGCTATTAGCGGTAAGAATATTCCTAAAGCACCATATAAAGCCGGTGAAAATTTTTCTACAGCCATCTCTACTATCTGCACTATTCCTGCTATAACAGCAATAAAAAGAATAAAACTCAAATAAGTAAGATCTATACCTTCTGCTAAACAGTCTGGCCCGAGAACCTTGGTGAGTAAAAGATAGTTAACAGGAGTAGTAACAGTTAACACAAAGGTTACAGCAATACCTAACCCAAAAGCTGTCTTTACATTCTTTGAAACGGCTAAAAAAGAGCACATTCCTAAGAAGAATGCAAAAATCATATTATCCACAAAGATGGATCTAAAAGCTAAACTTAATAAATGCTCCATAACTATTTTTTATTATCCTCTTTATAAAAATATCCTCTATGTATCCAAATTATACAACCAAGTAATATCAATGCTAATGCTGGCATTGACATTAATCCGTTATCAAGATAACCTGCATTATAAACACTTTGAGGAATTACTTTAAAGCCTAAAAGCGAACCGCGCCCAAAAAGCTCACGCACAAAACCTACAATAAATAATATCACTGCGTAACCTAACCCATTGCCTATACCATCAAGGAAACTTGGCCAAGGCTTATTTGTCATAGCAAAAGCCTCTAAACGTCCCATTAAGATGCAATTAGTAATAATTAGCCCGACATACACTGATAATTGCACACTAACATCATAGGCAAAAGCCTTCAATATCTGACTTACTACTGTAACCAAAGCTGCTACAACCACCAATTGTACTATAATACGAATACGATTTGGAATAGTATTACGAATAATAGAAATAATAACGTTAGAGAAAGCTGTAATAATAGTTACCGCAAGTCCCATCACTATCGCTGGCTTCAATTGTGAAGTAACAGCAAGTGCAGAACAAATACCCAAAACTTGAACCATTATAGGATTGTCCAAATTTAAGGGCTTAAAAAGCACTTCTTTATTGTCTTTTGAAAATAGACTCATTTCCTTTTATATATTTTTATTATACGTTTTATTTACTTGTCAAAAACTTAACATAAGGCTGAAGACCACCTTTTTCTGCCTGAAACATCTCTGTTACACCATTACTTGTTAACGTAGCACCTGTTACAGCATCTACCTGTGTTTGTGGATTAGTAACTTTTTTCATAACAGATAAAGCAATTTTTTTATTATTAGAAGAAGAAAAGAGCTGCTTTCCTTTAAACTTATCTTGCCAAGATTTGTTATCTTTTATTTCAGCACCAAGCCCGGCAGTTTCACTTTCATGATTAAAATAAGCTCCAAAAACAGTCTTCTTATCTGCATTTATTGCTATAAAACCATTTATAGGCCCCCATAGACCATTACCATAAACAGGTATTACATATTTTATGTTGCCATTCACATTGCAACGGAACAGAGCTAATTTGCCCTCTTTAGCATCTTTGCTATTTAGCTTAAATCCTGCTTTTGTGCCTCCTCGCTCCCCTACGGTAATAGTTTTACCATCTGCATTGATAATATCATCAGATATAATAATCTCTTTCCACAATTTTTCAGCTTGGGCATTACTCATTCCTCTATCCTGATTTAGAGCAAACAAAATTTGTTTCTGCTGATCTATACGAACATTTACATCTTGTATAGGTTTTAATGCCTGAAAAACAAAAGCTAGTAAGAAAGCTACTATTATCACAAGTATAATAGAATAAATTATTGTGTATGAATTACTACTCGTTTTCATTTTCATATCTCCTTATTTTATCTTTGTACGCTTTAAACGCTTACTAATATTAGACTGAATAACACAATAATCTATAAAAGGCGCACATAAATTGCCAAATAAGATAGCAAGCATAACACCTTCAGGAAAACCTGCATTCTTAACACGCACTATTATAGCCATAGCCCCTACTATAATACCAAATATCCATTTCCCTATCTCGGTATGACAAGAGGTTACAGGATCTGTTGCCATAAAAACAGCACCGAAGCAAAAACCTCCTAATAAGAGATGTTCATACCATTGTAATGGTGAAGCACCTGTAACATGAAATATAAAAGCTACAATACCACCACCTAAGAATACACCAAGCATCGTCTTCCAACTGGCTATACCTGTCCAAATTAAGATAATAGCACCTATAATAATAGCTATAACAGAAGTTTCACCAACAGAACCCGGTATTAAGCCCATAAACATATCATGAAAAGAGGTTGTTATATGCCCTCCTCCTGCTATCTGACCTAAAGGTGTAGCCATTGTAAAACTATCAGGCGCATCGTATCCTAAACCAAAACAAGAATTTGTATCCACCCAAATTTTATCACCTGTCATCTTGCTTGGATATGCAAAAAACAAAAAAGCACGCACAAGTAGAGCAACATTAAATATATTCATACCTGTACCGCCAAAAATCTCTTTACCAAATATTACAGCAAAAACTACAGCCAAAATCAATGTCCATAAAGGTATTGTAACAGGACAAATCAATGGTATTAATATTCCAGATACTAAATAGCCCTCTTGTATTTCTTCTCCTTTCCATTGCGCCCAAGCAAATTCTACACCAAGACCTACAATATAAGATACCAAAATATTAGGTAACAAAGCGAAGAAACCATAAAAAAACATATTAAGAAATGTAGTCTCTGCAAGTTTACCTGCAGCAATAGCATTTTGATAGCCAATATTATACATACCAAACAGCACCGCTGGTATCAAAGAGATAACTACAATACTCATAATACGCTTAGTATCAATAGCATCATGAATAGAAACGCCTTTCTTTGACGTTATGTTAGGCACATATAAAAAAGTGTCAAATCCGTCGAAGACGCTCTTAAAAGAATGTAGCTTACCGCCCTCTTCAAATTTAGGACGCAGTTTGTCAAGATAATTTCTTAAACTCATTTTTAAAATTATTTAACGAATTGATAGATGATAGCCCATTAAGCATTCTCCTTTCGAAGAATATCAAGACCTGTACGAACAATTTTTTGAAGCTCTAACTTTGAGCTATCAACAAATTCTGCTAATGCAAAATCTTCTGGACTTATCTCATAAATGCCTAACTGTTCTTGCTTATCAATGTTTCCTACAATGATAGCTTTAATAAGAAACTCGCCGTATATATTCATAGGTAAAACTTTATCATATTCACCACTCATAATAATATGGCGTTTACTACCCTTAATACGGGCATCTATATCATATTCTTTCTTTTTTCCGAATAGCCAACTAAAGTAACTGCGTGATATAGAAAACATATTTAAACGAGGCTTTATCCAGCCTGCAAATTCGTTTATATCATCACCTTCTGGTATAGCAGTAATTTCTGACGTATGTGCCCCTACAAAACTTTCAGTATTTGCTATAACACCTGTCAAAGGATTGCCCTTTAAAAGGCGAGCTTTTCTGTTTGTTTCTATATTTTTATCAATTAAAGCCTTTATAGGTGTTCCTACCAAAGCATCTATATACCCCGTTTGCTTCATCATGCTACCTGCAATAGCTATTTTCCTTGTAAGGTCTACCCTACCCGTATTAAACAAACGCCCGATAAAAAGAACTACAGTAGGATCTATTGTCCAAACTTTCTCACCTTTATTTACAGGGTCTATATGGTTTACTTGTACACCTACATTACCTGCAGGGCAAGGACCTTCAAAAATGTTAATATCTACATCTTTTGCGCTTATAAGTGCTGATGACGTCTGTTTTGCTCCTAATCCTAAATACACTTTAGATATTTTAGCTAATGCTGATAATCCGGTTTGGAACTCTTTTTCCTGCCCTTTTAGCTCAAATTCAAAATCGCCCTGTAAAGGCTTATCCCTTAAAGCAGAAATAAAAATAGATTTTGGCACTTCCATGTTTTCAACACTTATATCATAAGGCAATTGCTGAATATAACCAAACAGCCCCGCATCAACAATGCTTTTTATAATATCTTCACTGGCCAAACTGCTAATATCTTTTTTCCCAAAATCAATATATTGCTGATCTTTATCGGGCTTTACTTTTACTAAAAGGACTTTACGTCGCTTACCACGCACTATACTTGTAATAACACCACTAACTGGAGAAGCAAAACCTATTTCAGGATATTTCTTTTCTACAAACAAAAACTCTCCTGCTAAAACATGATCACCCTCCTTAACTACTACTTTTGGAGTTACCCCAACAAAGTCATCTGGTGAAAGAGCATACTCACAAGCCTCATCAATATTTTTAGATAAGCTCTGCAATAAAGCACGCCCTTTCATATTTATGTCTAAGCCTTTTCGTAACTTAATAACATTAGCCATAATATTTATATTATAGATTTTATAATCATAAAAAACAACTTTGCAAAAGTACCAAAAAATAAGAACATTATGAAATAACTAAATAACAATTTTACATATTACACTCCACTTTACACCATAAAAAAGCCTAATACTCTGTTCTAAAATCATCTTTTATGACGTTTGAAAAAACTAAAGCTACTCATTTTGTAATAAGACAAAAAACTTTTCTTACGAATCATCAGGCTACTAACAGCTGTTATAATAAGTATTATACCTATTCCTATAGAAAGAGTGAGAGGCTCACCTAAAACAAGAATACCTATAGCCATAGCCGTTAATGGCTCAAAAGCTCCTAAAATAGCTACATTAGAAGAAGATGTAAAATACATTGCTTTTACTAAAGTAAGATTGCTTATTGTTGTAGGAATAAGACCTAATAATATAAGCGAAAAGCACGCTTCCCAGCTATCTAACGGCTGAACACAACCTATAAAGATATAAGAATAAATAAGTAAATATATTAAAGCTGTAATAAATATATAAAAATTAACCTTTAAAGCTGGTATATGACGAATTTTCATTTTAGGAAAGATAACCATATATACAGCATAACAAAGTCCTGCAACCAACTCGAAAATAACCCCTTTGATAGGGTATGTACCTGTAGCACTCCCCACTCCTCCTAAGAAAGCTACTCCTAACACAGCAAAAACTATGGCAAAAGCTATACGTAAAGTTAATTTTTCATGTACGAAAAATATAAGTAAAAGCTCTGTCCAAACAGGATATGAAAACAGTAAAGTGGTAGCAATACCACTTGGCATATAATGATAACCCTCAAACAAACAAATGGAAGACGCTGTATATAGCAATGAGCAAACTGCTATTTCTAAAACTTCTTTTTTGTCGATACGCATATTCTTTTTCAGTAAAAGCAATATTATCAGCATAAAGACACAACCAAAAACATATCTATATATCAGTACAGAGGGTAAAGCAAAGCCCGACTTCATAAGCGGAACAGAAAACAAAGGTATAGTTCCAAACGTTGAAGCGGACAATATTGCATACAGATTCCCCTTTAAGGCATTATTCTTCATAAGTGCAAATGTACTTATAAAATATCATACAAACATATTTTACCTTTGTTTTTAGTAATATAAAAAAGCAATGTGCATCTCTTTTTATATCATAAAAACAATAGTTTTAAAGGATCTAAACTATCCGTTTAATGGGAAAATAATAACATTATATTATAAAAAATAGATTATTTTTGATACATTTTTAATTTATTTTTCTATTAAAAATAAATTATTTTTAGTCCGCTTTGAGTGTTTTTTATTAGCAAAGACATCTGCTTTTTAGCAGCTAAGCATAAGCGTTTAAAACAAAAAAGGAGGTATCCTAAACTAAGGTACACCTCCTAAATGTATAATTCTCTTTTTTTTACATAGAAATTATATCATTTCTTTTTAGCTTATCTTTTTATTTTTAAATAACGTCAGTTCGACGAATTCAGAACAAAGCAAGCTGTATATCAATGGTCCTTTGTACATTGATGCATAACTTCTTTGGAAACAGACTATAAGCAGCAATAGCTCCTAATAAGTTGACTATGAAATTATCAAAGCATCTATGTCTGGAGTGTTCCACTTGTGCAATGTTCTTAAGTTCATCATTTACCGTTTCTATAATGACTCTTTTTCTGAGTAAAAGTCTGTCTGAAACACTCATTAAAGCTCCTTTCATATTCCCCTTTAGTTTGTGTGGGGGATTTTATGCTTATACAAGTTCAAAAAACAGCGAAAAATCTCAGATCAATGTATAGAGTCCCAAAATATCACATCAATGTATAAAATTTTTCTCACAAGAACTTATGTTGCGGAATTAAGGTATTAGTAAATTTAACGTATGTAATACAAGATTATTAATAATTTTTTTATTATACAGCATTAATTTTGTATTTTTGCAAATGTAACTTTTGTTATTTCAAGCTAATTATATTATATAACACAATGAGCAGCATCATTTCACAAAGGCAAAACAATCTTGATAGTACTTTAGAAAACACCAGCAATATTGACATTCTAATGCCTATTAAGGAAGCCGCCTTATGGGCGAGCGATTACCTTGGTAAGCAAGTGACAACTTCAAATATTTCTTATTTAATTCAATACGGCCGCGTTTCAAAAATAGAAGAATACGGTATTACAAAAGTTAGCCAACAGAATTTAATAGAATATTATAAATCTTATCACGGAGTAAGAGAAACAAAATGGAAAGAAAAACTTGGCAGCGATTTAAATTGGGCATTATCATTTGATACGCTTACCGAAGCCGAAACCACTAAGCATGTGCACAGACTACATCCTTATAAAGGAAAATTCATTCCGCAGCTGGTGGAATATTTTTTGGACAGCCATGTCGACAAGTTCAAACAAAGAAGTTACTTCAGTGAAGGAGACAACATTTTAGATCCTTTTGCAGGAAGTGGCACGACACTTGTACAAGCAAACGAGTTAAACATGAATGCTATAGGGATAGACATATCTGAGTTTAATACTTTAATAAATAATTGTAAATTAATGAGGTATGACTATGATAACTTAGATTATGAAATTAAAAGGATAACCTCTGTTCTTAAAAATATAGAAATACATGATAACACAAATAAGTTTGAACAAAAACTATTGGAAGAACTTGCAATTTTCAATAATAAATATTTCCCTGTGCCTGATTATAAATATAAAGTCAGGAACAAGCTTATTGACGGGAAGAAATATGGAAAAGAAAAAGAGGAATTATTTTTAGCTACATTCTATCACTTAGTTAATTTATATAATATTGAACTTCTACAACCCTCTAATAACACTTTCTTAGAAAAATGGTTTTCAGAGCATGTAAGAAAAGAAATAGAGTGCGTTTTCTGTGAAATCAAAAAGGTAAAAAATATCCACACAAAAAAATTATTATCTGTTATCTTAAGCAGAACAATGCGTTCTTGCCGTGCAACTACACACTCCGATTTAGCCACATTGAAAGAACCGGTTATTACAACCTATTATTGTAGTAAACACGGTAAAATATGCAAGCCACTTTTTTCAATTCTAAAATGGTGGCAAACTTATTGCAAGGATACAATGAAACGCCTGCGCACTTTTGACAATTTGAGGACAAATTCCTATCAACTTTGTCTTGCCGGCGACAGCAGAACTATAAATATATTTAATGAGGTTAGTAAATTAGCTCCCGAGTTTGGGTGTTATTTAGCAAATAATAAGTTTAAAGGTATTTTCTCAAGTCCTCCTTATGTCGGTCTTATTGACTACCATGAACAACATGCCTATGCCTATGACCTATTTGGGTTTAAAAGGCATGATAACTTAGAAATAGGTTCTCTCAGCAAAGGACAGACACTTTCAGCAAGGGAATCATACATAAATGGGATTTCAGACGTATTAATAAACTGCAAAAAATATTTGGTAGATGACTATGAAATATTTTTGGTAGCAAATGATAAATATAATTTATATCCTAAAATTGCAGAGAAATCCGGCATGAAAATAGTTGAACAATTTAAGCGTCCTGTCCTAAACAGAACAGAAAAAGACAAATGCGCATATTCGGAGACAATTTTTCACCTAAAACAATTATAAATATGGCATTATCTAATTCTAAGAAACAAAAAATTGCAGAGTCGGTTATAAAAGTATTGTTTAAAAGATTCTCATCTTTTCCGGAACACTATGAAAACAATAGAAATGCACCTTTTCACGTTGCTTTCCTGAACGCTTTTAGCGACAAACTAAATGGGCGCGTTCACAATATCCCAGACTATATCAGTTTAAGCAGTTGGTTGCACGGATTGAACACCACGCTTGGACAGTCTTTTTTTGAAACAACTGCACATATATTATGCGACGGAGATAAAAGAGACTTTAACAATGTACAAATCTATGAAAGTCAGAAATATGCAATTGATGACATTATAACAAAACTTAAAAATGGTTCCAAGCCTCCTTCTGTGAATAAAGAGAATGAAATAATAATGAAAAATGCACACGGAAATATTGTTGAAGGTACACGATTTACAGCTGATTGTATTTTCGAAAACGATAATGAAATTGTTGCAATAGAGTTAAAATCTGTGCGCCCAAATTCCGGAGAAATGAAAGGAGAAAAACAAAAGATATTAAATGCTAAAGCAGTTCTCAAAAATCGTTTCCCTCAAAAAAGAATTAAATATTATTTTGGGTTCCCGTTTGATCCAACATCTAAAACAGACACAGGATACAATAAGACCAGATTCTTAGATTATTTGGTAGAAGCAAAAAAATTTTGCGATGAAGAAGAAGTTCTTATAGGTGATGAATTATGGTCATACTTAGCAGGTTCGGAAAACACAATGACAGAGCTTATTCATATTATAAACAGGATTGCAACACCTGATTTTATGGAAAATTTTAATAAAATTCAAGAAATAGGAAATGAAAGGCTCGAAGATTGCAGACAACTATTAGAATCTTGGTATCTATATTCAGAAATAGAAATACTTAATAATATCGAAAACATCAAAAATAATAAAGAACTAAATAGAATACTCTATAATAAAATATTCAAAACAAATGGGGAATACAATACAAATAGATTACAACTATTAAATATAGTGTAATATAAGAGCCAATAGCACTATTGTATTATTATTATTATTGTCCGCTAAACTTTTGGTTAAGATACAAATTTAAGGGCGACACTTCTCACGAGGTATCAGTCCTTTTTGCTATCTTTGCTTTTGTTTCCAAACTCAGATAACATGGAAAAAGTACACATTTTTTAGGACAGTACCGTTGAAATGAGGATTTCTATGTTTAGCGGGCAGTAATAAAACCAATTAGGATTACTCACTTCACAAAATAAAAAAAGTATCTGAATATTCAAATACTTTTTCATGTTTTTATCCTCATTTTTTAGGATAACTATCATTAAATCTTATGCACGTTTGCTTGTTGGTAAAGAATAGCATCTAATATAACCATTGCAGCCATAGCTTCAACAATAGGTACTGCTCGTGGAATTACGCAAGGGTCGTGCCTACCATTTACCTTTACCTTAACAACCTCACCCTGTTTAGTAACAGTTTGCTGCTCCATAAGGATAGTAGAAACAGGCTTGAAGGCTACTCTAAAAAAAATATCTTGACCATTACTTATTCCTCCCTGTATACCACCGCTATGATTAGTAATAGTGCTCACCTTATTATTAGATATTGTAAACACATCGTTTTGCTGACTACCTCGCCATGAACTTCCTTCAAAGCCTTCACCATATTCAAAACCTTTAACAGCATTAATAGTTAACATAGCACTACCTAATAATGCCTGCAACTTACCAAACTCAGGTTCTCCTAAGCCAACTGGGCAGCCTTTTATAACACAAGATATTACACCGCCTATAGTATCGCCTACCTTTTTTACGTTCCTTATAAGATGCTCCATATCTTTAGCTTTCATCGGGTCTGGACATCGCACAGGATTTCTCTCTATCTCAGCAAAATCTAACTGACTATAATCTTTACCAATAGCAATATTACCTACTTGTGAAGTATATGCCGTAATATCTATCTTATAGGTTTTTAAAACTATCTTTGCTAATGCTCCTGCTACAACACGTGCCACAGTAATACGAGCTGAAGCACGACCGCCACCACGATAATCATAATTGCCATATTTCTTATAATAAGTATAATCGGCATGTGATGGGCGAAATAACTGGCTAATATTATCATAGTCTTTTGACTGCTGATTAGTATTACGAACAACAAAACATATAGGGGCACCTGTCGATTTACCTTCAAAAATACCACTAAGAAACTCTACTTGGTCGGCCTCTTTACGCTCTGTTGTTATTATGCTTTGCCCTGGGCAACGTCGGTCTACCTCTCTCTGAATATAATCAACATCTATAAATATTCCTGATGGCATACCATCGACAATACCACCTACAGCTGCCCCATGACTTTCACCAAAAGTTGTTAAGGTATAAAGATTACCAAATGTATTCCTCATACTTACACCTTTTTACCTATTAGTTACAATTACAACCACAGCCACAGCCACAGTTACCATCATTACTTCCGCAACCACAACTACCGCCTTCTTCTTTGCCGCAACAGCCTCCACAGCCTTTACCACACGAATGGTTACTCATCTGTGCAAAGAAATTGTTTACTTCCTCCTGCGTTGCTTCACGATTAACCAATATATGACCTTTAAATTTTAAATCTTTTCCTGCTAAAGGATGATTTAAATCTACAGTAACCTTATCTTCGGTAATACTTGTTATCTTACCTAAAAAGCGTTGACCATTTTCGTTTTCTAAAGGAATAACAGCACCTACAAACACTTTTTGCTCATCTATCTGCCCCTCGTATTCAAACATAGATTTATCAAAAGCCATTAAACTTTTAATATCATATTCCCCATAAGCCTGCTCCTTACTTAAAAACAACTCAAAATCGGTATCATCACCATACTTTACTATCTCTTTTTCAAAAGCCTTTATAACCATCTCACAACCAGTATAAAAAGTCATCGGCTTGTTTTCTTCAGTTTTCTCTATAAAAGTTTCCTTACCATTTTCTACTGCATACAATTCATAAGAAGCTGCTATAAGACGGTGAACGTTATTTTCCATAATTCTCTATATTATATATTATAATAATGTGTAATACGATTTTAATAAAAGGAATTGACCTCCTTTACTTTTCTCTTAGTGCAAAGGTAATATATAAATATGAAACTTTACAAGATGATGTAGACTTTAATGCTTTTACTATAAACAATAACACAAATAACCCTATAAATACTTTTGTTTCAACATTATATATACATAAAAACATTAATATAAACCATTTCTTTACTAAGTATGATACCTAAAATTATTGAGCAACACAGCTAATAGCTTACTTAAAAACCATAATTTTTAGGTATTGCGGCTTATCTAAAAAGTATATACTTTTGCAAATGTAAAATATTAAAATAAAGAATATAAAACAATGAAAAAGACAATTGTAGTATATGGATCATCTACAGGTGTTTGTGAAGCAATAGCAAACACCATTGGTGAGAAGTTAGGTGCAGAGGTTATCGAAGTTGCTAAAATGACCGAAGATACTATTGCTGCTAATGATAATCTTATCTTAGGTACATCTACTTGGGGTGCAGGCGAACTTCAAGACGACTGGTATGATGGTGTAAAGATACTAAAAAATGCTGACTTATCTGGAAAAACAGTAGCTTTATTTGGTTGTGGTGATTCAGAATCATATTGTGATACGTTCTGTGGCGGAATGAAAGAACTATATGATGCAGTAGAAGGTGCTAATATCCTTCCTGGTGTTCCAGCAAGTGACTATACATACGATGACAGCGAAGCTGTAATTAATGGGAACTTTGTAGGCTTAGCACTTGATGATGTCAATGAAGATGATAAGACTGAAAGTCGTATCGATGCATGGATAGAAAG
>NZ_ADFQ01000113.1:0-13460 GCF_000177355.1 Prevotella amnii CRIS 21A-A | reverse complement strand
TTTTTCTGCCTATAAGGCTGAAGACCTGCCCATCCGTCCCAATCCTTTCCAACTTATCGTGCGACAAGTGCGCAAGGATAAGGAGTACACATCAGCCCCCGCAGCACTCAAGCAGCTCAAAGCTATTCAAGTTTGCTTTGACAAGGCTGACCGCATCATCGTAGCCACCGATGCCGGGCGTGAAGGTGAACTCATCTTCCGCTATATCTACAACCATTTGAACTGCCACAAACCTTTTGACAGACTTTGGATTTCCTCCCTCACGGATAAAGCCATCCGTGAAGGATTTGCCCATCTCAAGGCAGGAACTGCGTATGACAATCTCTATCATTCTGCCAAAGCAAGAAGCGAAGCCGACTGGCTTGTGGGCATCAATGCCAGCCGTGCATTGTCCATCGTCCGCAAAGGCGGCTATTCCTTGGGACGGGTACAAACCCCAACACTTGCTATGGTCTGCCGTCGGTACATAGAGAACCGTGATTTTTCTTCCGTACCATTTTGGAAATTATCCGTTCTCACAGAAAAAGAGGATTTGTCACTGAAAGCCATTGGCTGTAAAGACTATGAGAATGAAGCATTGGCACAGACTGCTCTCGCTACGCTTCGCAGTCAGAGCCAGCTTACAGTGGAATCGGTCGTAAGACGAGTTGATGAGCATGGGCGAATAAAGGTAACACATACCGCGCCACCACTCTTGTACGACCTTACTGCCTTGCAGAAGGAAGCCAACAGACGCCACGGCTTTTCAGCAGACAAGACCCTCTCGATTGCCCAGAGCCTCTATGAGAAGAAAATCACGACCTATCCCCGCACAGGCAGCCGATACATCAGTGAAGATGTTTTCGAGGAAGTACCCGCCTTGCTCGGCAAGATAGGACAAGGATTATCTTTCCCACTTAATCGCCACTCGGTGGACAACGACAAGGTAACCGACCACCACGCCATCATCCCTACGGGTGAAACTCCATCAGGACTATCGGCAGACGAAACGACCATCTACCAAATGGTAGTCCATCGTTTCATCGAAGCCTTTTCTCCCGATTCAGAGGAGGAGCGTATGCAGGTGGAACTGACCGACGGTACAAACACCTTCATTTGGAAGGCGTGCCGAAGTATCTCCTTGGGCTGGAAAGCCGTGCAGCAAGGAATTGGCACGAACGATGAAAAAGGCAAGGAGGATGAAGAACAGACCTTGTCCGTGTTGCCCAATTTGACAGAAAACGAGCTATTACCACTGCTTTCTTCAGAGATTACCGAGTACAAGACCAAGCCAAAGCCGCTCTATACAGAAGCCACTTTGCTTTCCGCAATGGAAAATCCGTGCCAACGAGAGCAGAAACGAACTTGTTCGGATATGCCGAGTGCAGCCAGATTTCGCAGAACGCAAAACGCAGGGAAAGAGGTCGCAGATGCAGAAAGTAAAAGAGCAATGGCAGAATGCGGCATCGGTACACCTGCCACCCGAGCCAACATCATCGAGACACTTATCCTGCGTGACTATATCCGAAGGGACAAGAAAGCCATCATTCCCACCGAAAAAGGCTTGGCAGTCTATGAGATTGTCAAGGACAAGAAGATTGCCAATACAGAGATGACAGGAAGTTGGGAACTTGCCCTTGCTGCCATCGAGGCGGGAAAAATGCCTGCAGATAAGTTTTCACAAGGCATCAACTCCTACGTTGGCACCATTTGTGAGGAACTGCTCTCGCTGGCTCCAAAACAGAAGTCCTATCCTGTATACCGTTGTCCAAAATGCGGACAGCAGAGTGTCGGCATCTATGCCAAGGTAGCCAAATGCAGACATGAGAGCTGTGATTTCCGCATCTTCCGTGAAATCTGCGGCATACTTCTCTCTGAAAATAATGTCCGTGACTTGATAAGTTCCGGTCGTACGCCTGTCCTTAAAGGCTTGACGAGTAAGGCAGGAAAGCAGTTCAATGCTCGTCTTGTCCTTAATGAAGATTACACCACATCTTTTGAATTTGAAAACAGGAAAGGAAAACAACGAGGGAGATAATCTCTATAGAAACAAAGCGGAACAGAACAGGTCGGAAGGTGATATACTGTGATCTTCCGACCTTTTTCCTCCTTAATTAAAAAGAAAAAACTATGGCATACAATAAGAAAAACGTCCTTGAAGCCAACACTGAAGCCATCCGTGTTGTGCTTCGCTTGGAAAAAGAACACCGCGAAGCCACCGAAGCAGAAAAAGGCATATTGCGTGGCTATCAGGGCTTCGGTGGCTTGAAATGCGTGCTGAATCGATGTGACAGTCCCGATGACCTCCGCTATTGGAGCCAATCGGAGCAACAACTTTTCGAGCCTACCCAAAGGCTCAAACAGATGATTTACCGTGATGCCGTCGATGCCAATACCGCCAAGCGGTACTGGGAGAGCATCAAGGCAAGCGTACTGACCTCCTTCTATACCGATACCCGTATCGTTGCCGCCATTTCCGATGCGCTTACTTCTGTAGATGTACCCATACGTCGCTGCTTGGACCCTTCGGCAGGCATGGGAGCCTTTACCGAGACTTTTGCTAAAAGGACTGGTATGGTCGATGCAATGGAAAAAGATTTGCTCACTACCCGTATCTCACAAGCCATTCATCCTTATGGGAAAGGCAATATCATTGTCCGCCAAGAACCCTTTGAAGCCATTGGGGAACTGGAAGAAAAGGACAAGTACGACCTTATCACCAGCAACATTCCCTTTGGCGACTTTATGGTCTATGACCGTAGCTATAGCAAGGGAGAGAACATCCTTAAACGGGAATCCACCAGAACCATTCACAATTATTTCTTTGTGAAAGGGCTGGACACTATCAAAGAAGGCGGACTTCTTGCATTTATTACCTCGCAGGGCGTATTGGACAGCCCCAAGAATGAAGCCATCCGCCGTTACCTCATGCAGAACAGCCGACTTATCTCCGCTATCCGTTTGCCTTCGGGTATGTTCTCCGAGAATGCAGGTACGGATGTAGGCAGCGACCTGATTGTCCTGCAAAAGCAGTCGGGTAAAGAAATTGGTGAGGGCATTGAACAGCAGTTTGTACAAACCGCCTCTGTCCCAAAAGGCGACGGCTTCTCTATTGCGTTCAATCATAACTCCCTCTTCGAGGGCGAATGGAAGGATATTTCCCACCGTACGATTGCCATAGACAGACAAATGGGTACAGACCCTTACGGTAAGCCTGCTTGGGAATATACGTTTGACGGCAGTATCGAGGATATGGCTGACAGCCTGCGCACACAACTCTCTTTGGAAGTAGAGCAGCGTTTCGATCGTAAACTCTATGAAACCGGCATACCCATGACCGAGGAGGAATGGCAGGTACACATGGACAAGATGGTGCAAAAAGTACAAGAAAACATAAAAACGGAAGGAATACCTCAAGAACAGGAAATCAAGGATAAGGAGGAAAAGAAAGAGGACAAGGAAGATGAAAAAGAAGAAGAAAATACCTACAATTTGATGCCCGACAGCACCAAGAAGCAACTTCCCAAGCTCTATGCAACGGAAAAACAGCTCATTGGCGACCGCACGGCATACGCTCGCTATTTCTTTCCTATGGGAGCCTATACCGCTTATATGCTGGAATACGACCCCAAAGAACGCATCGGTTTTGGTGCCGTAACGATGGGCTACGGCTGGGAACTTGGGTATATGTCCCTTAAAGAAATGGAGGAAGTAAAGGTCAAAGGCTTGGGTATTGAGCGGGACTTATACTTCAAACCCACAAAGTTGCACGAGATTGCGGAACTGGAAGAGATTGTCAGAGAACAATACACCAAAGAACCTATCATTGAGGAAGGCAAGGATGAAAGCCGTCAGGAAGTTCAGAGATCCGTGCAGGAAGGCACTCAACCCCAAGAGAATATCGAAGAAGGTAATAAGATAGTGGGAGATGAAGCAAGAGACGAAGCAGAGACAAAAAAAGAAGCACAACCTGCACAGGTACTTCCAACAATAGAGCCTGAAAACGAACCTGCTCCCGAAGGTGTCCCCGTAATCACCCTTCAAAGACAATATGAGCAGGCAAGCCGTGAAATTCGCACGGACGTGGAAGCCCCACGTGAAATGAACGGACAGACGGTATTCTTTGATGAAGACCATCATCCGATTATGGACAGCACCATCGAAACAGAAACAACGGAGCAACTCTTGTTTGCCCCAGAAGAGTATAGTCTTTGGACACAAGATGTAGCCCGTGTAAATAATGAAATCAAAGAGGCTGCTCAACAAAAGAAGGTTAGCGATAACCAACCGCTTTCTGCGAGCAGGCAACCTAAACCGACAAGAAGTACACCCACCAGTCCCCGCAGAAACAAGAAAACTGCATCAAGCTCCGTCAGAGAGCCCTCGCTCTTTGACTTTATGGAGGAAGCCGAGGCTCGTAAGCCACAGCCCATAGCAGAAGTCAAGAAAGAGTTTGACGCTTCACCGCGTCCTTTTCTCTCTTCGCCGGACTCTCACCTGAGGGACGACTCTATTGTCGTGCAGAAAGGACAGGTCGGTTTTCTCTCTGACTTGAAACGGCATCCCACCTTCAACCCGATGGACTTGCCCTTTGCCCAGCTCTCACGGCTGAAAGCATATATTGAGATTAGGGAGAGTTATCACCGACTCTATGATTATGAGGCGAACAACCAAGCGGAGGACAAGGAAGAGCGTGAGAAACTCAATCGGCTTTATGACGGCTATGTAGGTCGTTGGGGGTACTTCAACCAGAAGACAAACACCGATGTCATCAAGATGGATGCCACCGGAGTGGAAATGCTGTTCTTGGAACGCTCCGAGAACGGCAAGTACATCAAGGCGGACATTTTCGACCATCCGACGGCTTTCTCCACCTCCGAACTGTCCATAGCTTCAGACCCGATGGAGGCATTGGGCGCATCACTCAACAAATACGGCACGGTGGAGCTTGACTATATGAGTTCTTTGCTTCCCGATATGGAAGAGAGCGATATGCTTTCTGCTTTGGAAGGACGCATCTTCTACAATCCCGAAGAGGACAGCTATGAGGTAGCCGACAAGTTTATTTCTGGCAATGTGATTGAAAAGGCGGAGCGTATCGAGTCGTGGCTCTTGGATCATCCGGAGCATGAGGAAGCGAAACAGAGTCTGACTGCCCTGCGTGCCGCCACTCCCACGCCCATTCCCTTTGCTGATTTGGATTTCAACCTCGGTGAACGCTGGATACCCGCGAAAGTCTATGGCAAGTTCGCCTCGGAGTTCTTCGAGACGGACATCAGGGTGAGTTATCATTCTAATATGGACGAGTATGCCATTGGCTGCGACCAAAAGAACGGTAATATCTGGCACAAATATGCTGTACAAGGTGAGTTTAGACGCTATGACGGACTCAATTTATTGAAGCACGCACTTCACAATACCATTCCTGACATTAACAAAAGCAAGACCATACTTGATGCGGAGGGTAATGAGAAGACGATTAAGGTTCGTGACGGTCATGCCATACAGATGGCAAATGCCAAGATTGAGGAAATCAGACAAGGCTTTGTAGATTGGCTCGGACGGACACCCGACACGTTCAAGGAGCAGCTCTCTGACCGTTACAACCGCCTTTTTAACTGCTTTGTGCGTCCCAACTTCGACGGTACGCATCAGTCGTTTCCCGACCTCGACCTTAAAAGATTGGGCATACAAGACCTTTATAAGAGTCAGAAAGATGCCGTGTGGATGCTGAAGACCAATGGAGGTGGTATCTGCGACCACGAGGTCGGTGCAGGTAAGACGCTTATCATGTGTACAGCAGCCTACGAGATGAAGCGGTTGGGATTGGCTAACAAACCGATGATTATTGGACTCAAAGCAAATGTATTCGATATTGCCGACACTTTTCGCAAGGCTTATCCCAATGCCAAGATACTCTATCCGGGAAAGAATGACTTCAGCAAGCAGAATCGCCAACGCATCTTCAATGACATCAAGAATAATGATTGGGACTGCATTATCCTCACGCATGAGCAGTTCGGCATGATACCGCAAGCATTGGAGATACAAGAAGCGATTTTGCAGAAAGAAAAAGATTCTGTAGAAGAAAATCTTGAAGTGCTCCGTATGCAGGGAGCGGACATCTCCCGTGCCATGCTCAAAGGCTTAGAAAAACGTAAGCAGACCTTGGAAGCCAAGTTACAGGACATTCAAGACAGCATTGCCGAGCGCAAGGACGATGCCGTGGACTTTAAGATGATGGGTATTGACCACCTTTTTGTAGATGAAAGCCACCAATTCAAGAACCTGATGTTCAATACTCGCCACGACAGAGTGTCGGGCTTGGGCAATCCGGATGGCTCACAGCGTGCGCTCAATATGCTCTTTGCCATTCGCACCATACAGGAGCGGTCAGGCAAGGACTTGGGAGCAACTTTTCTTTCGGGAACTACTATCAGTAATTCGCTAACAGAATTATATTTGCTCTTCAAATACTTGCGCCCGCAAGCCTTGGAGAAGCAGGGCATTAACAGTTTCGACGCATGGGCTGCGGTCTTTGCCAAGAAGTCCACTGACTATGAGTTTTCCATCACCAATGAGATTATTCAGAAGGAACGCTTCAGAACCTTTATTAAAGTGCCTGAACTTGCCTCGTTCTATGCGGAAGTATAGGAGTTGGAAGCAAGAAAAGGAGAAGAATGCGTATCTGATTGAAATAGAGGAGATATTGCCTGCTTACTCATTGAGTTGCATCAAAGGAAATAGGCGAAGAAAGGAGTGAAAAAGCAAGAGTTCAGTTACCAAATCGTTCGAGAAACGATGAAAGGAAAAGAACAGCTAAAAGTGGTAACTAAAACGGTGATTTCTCTTTCATTATCAATGTTTTGCATCGCTCTAAGTTCCTCTGGGAAGTATAATTTTGTAAGCAAAAAAACAATGGAAAAAGAAAAAATCAAGCTGCTTTTCTACCTCAAGAGAGGTACGCAGGACAAAAACGGAAAAAGTCCCATCATGGGACGCATCAGTATCGGTCGCTCAATGGTTCAGTTCAGTTGCAAATGTGCCTGTACGCCAAAAATTTGGGATAGTCGTAAACAGCGACTTGTGGGAAAGAGTTCCGAAGCCGTATCAGTGAACAGGGAACTTGACCAACTGCAAGTAAGTGTCCATCAAGTTTATGAATCGCTTTCGGGCAAGTTGAACAACACTGTCACGGCAGGGAAGATAAGGGAACTTGTATTCGGGTTAAACAGCGAGTCGCAGGGGCTGCTTCATCATGCGGATGAGTATATTGACCGCTTCCGTGAGCGAGTTGGCATAGATCGCAGCGAAAGAAGACTGAAATGTCTGCTGCTCTTCCGCAAGCATCTGTCTGAATTTCTGAGATGCCGCTACCATGTGGACGATATTCCCGTGCAAAAAGCCGATACAGCCCTTATCAAGGACTTGGAGGAGTATTTTGCCAAAGAAAAGGGGTTTAAACTCAACACTTCGGCTGGTTATCTTACTATGCTGGCATCCCTGCTCAAAGACCTGCACAAACGGCACATTATAGACTCCTATCCTTTTATCGGCCATTCCATCCGCTGGGACGTTGGAACACCCCGATACATTACAAGGGAGGAAGTAAACAAGATTGCGGCATTAACCGATAACGAACTGCAAGGCTACGAGCAGGTGTCGAGGGATATGTTTCTCTTTTCATGCTATACAGGGCTTTCCTACACGGATGTGTACCACCTCACGGCAGAGCATATCATCCACGAGTCTGATATGGATTGGATACGCAAGCCGAGAGTGAAGACGGGCAATGTATGCCACATTCCATTATTACCCGAAGCATCCGCCATCATTGAGCGGTACAAGGGCATTCATACGAGGGCGTTCCGCCACGAACCCCCAAAAGGGTATCTGCTGCCCATACCGGGCTGTGACACGTTGAACATACACCTCAAAAAGATAGCACGGCTTTGCGGTATTCAGAAAACGCTGACCTATCACATGGCAAGGCATACCTTCGCATCGCAGATGACGCTTTCAGAAGGCGTGTCCATCGAAAGCGTATCGAAAATGCTCGGACACAGCCAGATAAAGACCACACAGGTGTATGCAGAGACTTCTCCAGAGCGTGTCTTTCGGGATGTGGAGAAGATTCTCCCTCTCATCGCACAATATCGTTTAATCAACTAAAAGTCCAAGAACAATGAAAAGTACATTTTCAATTCTATTCTATATAGACAGAAGCAAGACAAGCGAAAGGAATGAATGCATTATCCGCTGCCGTATCACCTGCAATGGTGCGTCTTCTTCATTCTCAACAGGTTTGTACACCTCCCCAGATGATTGGCAAGCAAAGAAAGGGCGCATAAAAGTGGTGGCAAACAGAGTGAATGCCGTCAATCTGCAACTGAACTCAATAGAAGACCGACTTCACGCACTCTATGAACTCACGTTAAGAGAAGAGAACTACATTACGGCTGAATACCTGAAAGAGCAGTACCAGCACCAAAACAAACCCACCCCGACACTCATAGAGATTTACCAATCCGTCTGTGAAAGCAAGGAGGCATTGCAGGGCAAGACGATAGGAAAGGCTACCGTCAGGGCTTTCAGGGACAGTAGGAAGAATTTTGCACTTTTTCTAAAAACAAGGGGAAACGGGGACTCCCTTCCCAAAGAGGCAGACAAGGACCTCATAGAACATTACCGCCTATTTATGCTGCGGGACTTGGGAAACAAGGAAAGCACTGTTTCCAATCGTCTGCGCCACCTGCATCAAGTCATCCGAAAAGCACTGCAAGAGCGATATATCCGTGAAGACCCTTTTGAGCAGATAGACATTGAAACGCCCACCTACGAGCGCAATGCCCTCACTTCTGACGATTTACACAAACTTCTCTCATATCGCCCACACCGCTCGGTGGACAACCATTGCAGGCTCATCTTCCTCTTGGGCTGTTTCACGGGGCTGGCATTCTCAGACTTGAAGAAACTCCGAATGGACGATGTTTATACATTCGGGGATGGGCGCAGGTACATATCGCTCTGTCGCACAAAGACACAGAACAGGAGCATTGTTCCTTTGTTGCCCATTGCCGAAGAGATACTCACCATTGTCAGTGACGGACGAAAGGAGGGTTTGCTCTTTCGTGAGTTCCCCACGAATAGCCATTTCAACCGCAAGATAAGGGACATCATCATCAAGGCAGGCCTCCCACCTCATACCGAAGCCACTTCGCATACGGCACGGCACACCTTTGCCACGACCATCTGTTTGGAGAACGGCTTGCCGATAGAAACCGTCAGTAAGATACTCGGACACCGTTTCATTTCCACCACCGAACTTTATGCAAAGGTTAGCAAGAGTAAGATTGCCCGTGAGATGCAGCCACTCATGGGTAGCAATACCACAAGGGAACTGCGAAAGGCTTTGCGTGTCTGTCCGCCAAGACAGCCAAGCGGAGGACAAGTAACTTGTTCTTTGACCGCAAAGCAACCATCATTGAACATCAACGCTAAATAAAATTAAAAATGAAAGAGAACAAAAAGCTGGAACTTTCCTATTTTCGATTGAAATTAAGAAGTTATATGGGTGAGCATCACCCCGAGAGATTGCAAGATACGGAGTTTATCACTGCACGGGCAGATATGGCTCTCACAGCTTACTGCGATGCCGTGGCGCAAGGTTTCACTCACCCCGAAGCGGAAAGTATGGCAAGCGAGGTTTTGTATCAAGGCTTGCATTTTTCCAAGTATGACACGCTTGTATCTGTATTGGAAAATGAGTTTGAAAGGGAACTGCCTGCATCGCTTCCTGAAAGACTCGCAACCATCTTGTTGTCGAATAAGGCTATTCAAGCCACATTCGACAAGTTCGGTTTGACGGACACATTTGCTTCTGACGAGCAATACGACCGTCTTTACACCGAACTCACAGGCACGGTAGTGTTGCTCTTCGAGAGCACTCATTTGCCAATAATCGGTCAGACGGAGGGGTAAGCCCAAAGGCGTTGTAAGCAAAGGCACACGCAAAGTCCCTGATGCCGTTTCTTATCGTGCAAAGGTACAACGGCAGCCAATCTGCCCTGACAAGGTCCAGTCCTGCGGATGGAGAGAGGAATCTCCACCGCAGGATTTTTCTTTTCAAGTTGATATTGCCATTTTCAATATTCGTGCGGTCGTATTCATCTCTCCCAACCTTGCAGGGCAGGGCTGCCGTAAGAGAGTATAGGCACGACAAGAATACGGCATACTCAGGCTCTTTGGACGCAAGGCGTAATAGCCAACAACAGATAGGACTGACGATAATACGGACTATCTGTTGTTTGTACAATTTGTTGTCATGACTATCTGTTGTCATGACTATCTGTTGTCAAAACTATATATCGTCAAAATAATCTATCGATAAAACTATCTATCGATAGTTCTACATATCGATTTGTCGAACTATCGAACTGTCGAAAGAATAATTGCTATGTTATAAAAGGAAAGAGCTGGCACCTCATCTCATTACCGCAATAACGCAGATGGATCTCCTTTGGTCTTTTCTCTTGTTTTCTCTCTATTTCCCTGCTTTTCCTCATTTCTTGCAGCGGTGCTTCCGAGGGTTTACTTTTGCACTCGATAAGTACGGCAATGGACTGCATAACAGTTTGTTTGCCGAGTAACAATAAAGTAATCAAAATAAAATCAAGGAAATGAAACTCATTATCATCGACCGCAAAGCGTGGGAGCGGCACTGCTCCGAATTTGCAGACTTTATCCACAGTATTGAACAGCTTATCGGCAATCCGCCCGAAACGGACGAATGGCTCGACAATGAAGCCGTATGCCGCAGGCTCGGCATCAGCAAACGCACCCTGCAATCCTATCGCGACACGGGTAAAATACCCTTCTCCATTATTGGGCATAAATGCTATTACAAGGAGAGCGACATCGCAGAGTTACTGAATGCAAACAATGAATGAACTCAAACAATGAATGAACTATGGAAGAGAATGAAATCATTACACAGCAAGGCCCTCAAATGCAGATGTTTGCACAGTTGATGGAGGGTACTTTGAAGAAACTGGAGCGTTATTGTTCTACAGCCCGTCCGATGTTGGGCGGAGAGGTTTACCTGACAGGCGAGGAGGTTTGCAGCCAATTACGGCTCAGCACACGTACGCTCCAAGAGTACAGAAATGCAGGAATACTTCCATTCTACAAAATCGGAGGGAAGATACTTTACAAACAGAGCGACATACAAACAATGCTTGAAAGACATTATAACGCAATACCCAAGAAATTATGGCAAGAATAGATGAACAAAGGAAACAGCGTCTGGAACAAGCCCTTCGAGATATGGGCAATTATGGCGTTAAGCTCCGCAAGCCCGAAGAGTTGCCCGATTTTGACCAGCCCGTAGATTATGAAGAGGAAAAGAAAAGATTTGAGCCTGTTAAAGTTGAGGAACAAAATGACAAGGAGAGTCACAAGGACTATTCTCAACCGTCCTATCAAGAAACAGAGTTGTCACCAACGGAAAGGGCTACTTCTACCGAAGAGAATCATCAACGAATGGGAAAAACAAGGGACAGGAAGCAATTATCCGAGTTTCAGGGGAAATATCTCCAGCCCTTTCGTGTCAGCCACCGCAAAGCCGTGTATGTATCAGAGGAAACTCAACGAAAGTTGGACTTCGTGGTGAGGAAAATCGGTGAGCAGGGAGCAAGCGTTTCAGGATATGTGGAGCAGGTGCTTCGAGAACATCTCGACCAATACAAAGATGATGTGGAAAGATGGCGGAAACTCTGAAGTACTGCATTCCTCGAATGCAAGCCTACGCCGAGTTACTGTATTCAATGAATGCAGTAACACGGCATGGGCTTATAATCCCATTTTCTACATCAGCAAGGTGTGTCTTTGTACCACAAATTGTCATTTGTACCACAAAGACCCTTGCCCCGAAGGGGGATTAAATCACTCCAAAGTCGTGATTAGAAAACAATGAAAAAGCAGAAACAAAAGAAGCCCGATGGCAGATGTGCCACCTGCCCACGATGGGACAGATGGCACATCAGAATACCTAATTCCGAAGACCAGCAGAAGCTTATCAGACTCTACCGAAAGTCGGGAGCAAAAACGAAAAGCGATTTTGTCCGAGCAAGACTTTTAGGTGAAGCCTTTAAGGTCATTACCCAAGACCCTGCAAAAGAGCCTTACTTGGAGAAACTCTCCGAAATCGTTGCCATGACTCATAAGATAGGCGTGCTGTACAACGAAGCCGTGAAAGCCCTCAATACTTATCATTCTGTCGCCACTGCTCAACAACTGCTCAACAAACTCGAAACCTATTCCCAAATTCTTATTAAACTGCAACAACAAGCAGTACAACAGACAAAATCCCTTGAGAGTAAACAAGAATGAATGCTGATAAATCATAACACCCAACGTTAGTATCGTGCTGTGATTGCCTAATCCCGCTTTGGTCAGTTAACAATGTTAGGAAGATAGGCTTTGTATGTGTAGTCGGTAATAAAATGCTTCTGGCAATCTTTGTATCGGTAGCGTTGTTTACCTGTACTACTTTTACCACTTTTGATAATATTGTTTGAGTGGCAATGCGGACATTGAAACTCAACTCCTAATCTGGAGCATAAAGTGCCGAAACGTTCTCGTATGTTCGTTTTCTCTTAGTTTTGTGGTGCAAATATAGCAAGAGGCAGGGAAGCTATCCCTGCCATACTACTTTATCTTTTGGAAAGTACATTGATAATCAGATGATTATTACAATAACTCCCGATTTGAAGCATTACCGAAAATAATTATCTAAACTTTTTGGGGATATGTCTTTGCTGGTTCTCCCATGACCACGTTGTGGCGCGTTTACTCTGTTCAAACCATTTGCAACCAGACTTTATCCAACTCTCTCTATACCCCTTAATTGATTTAATTGTGCAATCTTCATTACCAAACTCAACACCACAACAAGGACATATTTCATAGGTTGGAGTTTTTTCGTCATCTCCCCATGGCTCAAAACCTAATCTATACCCACAGATTCTACAATAAATTTTTTCCATAATCATTGTTGATTTTCCCAATACTTAGCACCTTCTTTTGGCTTAAACATAGTCTTAGGATTTCCTTAATAATCCTTTTTAAATGAGATATTTTTAGGAATAATTACTCCGCCACATTACTCCTGTGCTTTGTAAAAAGATATTTCCTTTATAACTTTTTTCTTAGGTAAATCACGAATGTCATAGATTGTAACCACAATGGTATCGGGTGGAACTTGCCTTTCAAAATAATAATTAAGCGTGTACGGTGCTTCAAATGCAGGAATGTTATCTATTTCCCAAGTTTCTCCATAACCTTTGCTTTGCAAGTTATCACTACCTGATAAAATAATTATAAATTGGTAGCTATCTCTATCAACTATTAATGCTTCACTATTGTAATCTCTGTAATTATACGGATGTTCTACAAATGATCCTTTTATGTGAATACATATA
>NZ_ADFQ01000114.1:0-16854 GCF_000177355.1 Prevotella amnii CRIS 21A-A | reverse complement strand
TCGTACTCCACCGAACGGGAATGTACTACGCACAGGTTTCCAACCTCATCAAGATAAAGGACGAATCATGGGTGCCGATAACCAAGAACCTTTCGATATGTGCCAAAGAAGCATTTAAGCGTTTTTTCGACCCTCACTTCCGCATTGGTGACGATATATATAAGGTCTTAAATCTGCCGAGATATGATAGGAAAGTGTAAGGCGATAGTGCACGGAAGTACGGCATTGGACTATATCTTCAGAGAGGGCAAGCTGGGTAATCGGCTTGCCTTCCATAACCTTTGTAGCAGAGAATCAAAAGCTATTTACGAGGAAATGAAGTTGGTCAGCGATTACAATACCAGATGCAGGAACAAATTTCTGCGCATCGAAATCGGCATTGCACCACAGGACGAGAAGAAACTATCAGTTTCTGAACTTACCCAAATAGCCCATCTGTTTGCCAAGAAAATGGGACTTGACAACCATCAGTGGGTGGCAGTAACGCACAAGGATACAGACAACAGGCATATCCACATTATCGCCAATCGCATCAGCCTATACGGAGAAGTTTATGATACCACCTTTGTGAGCAACAGGGCAGCGAGGGTGGCGGAGGACATCAGCAGGGAGAAAGGCTTAACCATTGCAAAGGAAGTCAAAATCAAAAGGAAACATCAGAAAGCAAAAGCCAATCCCACAAGAGAGGAAACAAAGAGAGAACTACAAAGAATATGCTATGCCCTACTTGAAAAGTACAAAAGTACAGGTATCACAGGACATTCTATGTTCCTCTATGAACAGAACAAGCACGGAGTAACCATAGATCGTATGAAGAACAAGCAGAGCAAGGTCTATGGCTTGAAGTTCTCATACGGAGAATATGCGTTCAAGGCATCGGAGGTCGGCAGGGAATTTGGCTACCGTTCTTTGCAAAAGAAAATCGAGACAGGTAAGAAAGCCGATACGAATATATCTGACCAAGTAATACGCAAATCGTCAAAGCATACAGATACTAAGGATGCTGGCTATCAACTCGTACCCCCAAGCCGTTCATACAGTCCACCACCAACTAAGGAAACGCCAAAAATCGCACAAACTATAAGAGATATGGCAGATGCAGCCATCAGCACAACCGATGATTTGGTGGAGGAAGTAGGCGGAATGATTACGCCAACGACACATGGCGATGACTATGCCGAGACAGCATGGCAGCGCAAGCTCAGAAACCAAGCTAACAGAAAGAAGAAGCGAGGGAGAGGATTATAGCAACTCCAACAGCAACAATCCAAAATGCAGATATGTGAATATTTCTTTGAAAACGCTTGTTATTCGGTAACAAAGTATTATCTTTGCAAACAGAATAACAAGCGTTCTTTGTTAGGCAGAAAACAGCGACACCAAGTAGTTCGCTCGTTTCCAAATCGTTACCTATTCAGTTTAACAAACAAGGTAACTTGTTTATTTCCAATTAGTTGTATTTTAGAAATCATCTTAGATTGTGAAAATCATATTTTTTTTTAAAAGATAATAGCTTATATGGTTAGAAGATATTTATATATCACAAATTATAATAATCTGTCTGTAGGTTGTTTGTTATTATAATCTAACTTAGAAGGAAAAGTGTAGTTGTTGTTTATTAGCTTTGTTGTATTGTATATAATATTATTTTTTAACAATTTTGCAATGATAAAGGTTTTAGCTTATGCTTTTGCTGAGTAAGAATGATATCGAAGTATTAAATAAGTTTAATATAAAAGATAGTATAGTTATTTTAATTATATAGTAGTATGTATTAATAACTTTCTATAAAGAGGACATTTAAATGTTTTTTTTCTTTGTAAAAGAAATTAATTTATAGCGTTAAAGTTAGATAATTTTTTATAGTTTTTGGTGTATAACCACGTTTTATTTTATTATCTTTGTATGTGGATTTCGATAACTTATAGACTTAAAGAAGATATATCAAATGGCTAAAATCAAAACTATTGGTGTGCTTACTTCTGGAGGAGATGCTCCGGGTATGAATGCAGCTATTAGAGCTGTTACTCGTGCTGGTATTTATAACGGTTTTACTATCAAAGGTATTTATCGTGGTTACGATGGTTTGATAGCAGGCGATATAAAAACATTTACAACAGAAAACGTAAGTGGAATTATCGGGCAAGGCGGTACAATATTAAAGACGGCACGTTCTAAAGCTTTTGAAACGCCAGAAGGAAGGGCAAAGGCTTATGAAACAATACAGAAAGAAAATATTGATGCTCTTATTGTAATAGGTGGGAATGGTTCACTTACAGGAGCAATGATTTTTGCTCGGGAATATGATATATGTTGTATAGGTTTGCCTGGTACAATTGATAATGATTTGTTTGGTACAGATAACACTATAGGTTATGATACAACAATGAATACGATTATGGAGTGTGTGGATAGAATAAGAGATACAGCACAAAGCCATGAGCGTATTTTTTTTGTAGAAGTTATGGGTCGTGATGCAGGCTTTTTAGCTCAAAATTCGGCTATAGCCAGTGGGGCAGAGGCTGCAATTATCCCAGAGGACTCTACAGATGTAGACCAGTTGGCTCGTTTTATGCAACGTGGAATACGTAAATCAAAAAAGAGTTGTATAGTGATAGTTTCAGAAAGTCCAAAGTGTGGTGCTATGTTTTATGCAGATCGTGTGCGTAAGGAGTTTCCTGATTATGATGTGCGAGTATCTATTTTAGGGCATTTGCAGCGTGGAGGTAGGCCTTCTGCGCGCGATAGGATATTAGCCGGGCGGACAGGTGTAGGAGCGATAGAAGCTATTTTGCAAGGTCAGAGAAATATTATGATAGGTGATAGAAATAATGAGCTTGTTTATGTTCCTTTGTCTGAAGCTATTAGAAAGGATAAGCCTTTTGATAAAAAATTAATTAAAGTTTTAGATGAATTAAGCATTTAATAATGTTAGATTCGAATTTTGTTAGAATATTAAAAATAAAAAATAAGATATTATGTCACAAATAATCGGACGTATTTCACAGATCATTGGTCCTGTTATCGATGTTTATTTTGACACTCAAGGTGAAGAGCCTGAAAAGGTATTACCTCGAATCAATGATGCTTTACGTGTAAAGAGGTCAAATAAAGAAGATCTTATAATTGAGGTACAGCAGCATATAGGCGAGGATACTGTACGTTGTGTTGCAATGGATAATACAGACGGTCTGCAACGAGATTTAGAGGTCGTACCAACAGGTTCGCCTATAGTAATGCCTTCTGGTGATCAGATTAAAGGAAGGATGTTAAATGTTATAGGTCAGCCTATTGATGGTATGGAAGCTTTAAGTATGGAAGGTGCTTATCCTATTCATCGTGAAGCTCCAAAATTTGAAGAGCTTTCTACGAGGAAAGAGATATTATCTACAGGCATAAAGGTTATTGATTTATTGGAACCTTACATGAAAGGTGGTAAGATAGGCTTATTTGGTGGTGCTGGTGTAGGTAAAACAGTACTTATTATGGAGCTTATCAACAATATTGCTAAAGGGCATAATGGTTATTCTGTGTTTGCTGGTGTAGGTGAGCGTACTCGTGAAGGAAACGACTTGATTCGAGATATGTTAGAGTCGGGTGTTATTAAGTATGGTGAGAAGTTTCATGAGGCAATGCAAAAAGGCTTATGGGATTTGTCTTTGATAGATAAGGAAGAGTTAAAGAAATCGCAGGCTACATTAGTATATGGTCAGATGAATGAACCTCCTGGGGCTCGTGCTTCTGTAGCTTTGTCAGGCCTTACAGTGGCAGAGGAGTTTCGTGATCATGGCGGCAAAGATGGAGAAGCTGCTGATATCATGTTTTTTATTGATAATATATTCCGTTTTACTCAGGCTGGTTCAGAGGTTTCAGCGTTGTTAGGTCGTATGCCTTCAGCTGTTGGTTATCAGCCAACATTAGCAAGTGAAATGGGAGCTATGCAAGAGCGAATAACATCTACGAAAAATGGATCTATTACTTCAGTACAGGCTGTTTATGTTCCTGCCGACGACTTAACTGACCCTGCTCCTGCTACAACTTTCTCTCACCTTGATGCTACTACTGTATTGGATCGTAAAATAGCAGAGCTTGGAATTTATCCAGCAGTAGATCCATTGGCAAGTACTTCACGTATTCTTGATCCATTAATAGTAGGTAAAGAACATTATGAGTGTGCTCAGCGTGTAAAAGAGACTTTACAGCATTATAATGAGCTTCAAGATATTATAGCTATTTTAGGTATGGATGAGTTGTCTGATGAAGATAAGCTCGTTGTAAATCGTGCGCGTCGTGTACAACGTTTTCTCTCTCAGCCTTTTACTGTGGCAGAACAGTTTACAGGTATTAAGGGAGTAATGGTGCCTATTGAAGAAACTATAAAGGGCTTTAATGCTATACTTGATGGCGAGGTAGACGATCTTCCTGAGCAAGCTTTCTTAAATGTTGGAACAATAGAAGAAGTAAAAGAAAAGGCTAAAAAGTTGCTGGCTGCAGCACAAGGCTAATTTTTACATAAGACAAAATAAAAAAGCTTTAGATATGCTAACACTCAAAATTATTTCGCCAGAGCATATAGTATTCAATGGATTAATTGATCGCATTTTAGTGCCAGGTGAGAAAGGAGACTTTGAGATTTTAACAAATCATGCTCCAATTATTTCTACTTTAGTAGGAGGAAAAGTGGTTTATACTGTAAATGGTGAACAACAAGAGTTGGATATTCATGGTGGTTTTGTCGAAGTTCAAAAGAATGAAGTCAATTTATGTGTTGATATTTAAAGATGTGTTTTAAGGGCATCAAAAGATAGACAGTAAAGAAGGGTAGAATGGAAACAGATAAAATAGCATCTACATATCGTAAAAAGAATTTCTGGATTATTGCGGGAATAACACTAGTTATCCTTCTATTAGTCCTAATTATCAAAAAGGAGTCTTTATATGGTATAGTTGTTTTTAATTCTGTCTTTGCGCTGTTTTTAAGTGGCACTTATATACAGATATGGAAGTTTATAGCAAAGCAGTTCCCTGCACGGCTTAGTCATTTTTATTTAGCAGCATCGGCTATAAGGTTACTTCTTACCTTTATAGTGGCTGTAATAGGAATAATGTTACTAGCAAAAGTAAAATTTGAGTTAATCAGTTTCTTGTTAATACTTTCAGTTTATTATATCTCCATATTAGTGTATGATACAATGTTCTTTTTCTTCTATGAAAAAAATAACAGATTAAATAATAAATAAGGATGAAATTATTCAGGCAATACCTCTGTTTAATATTACTACTTTTAGCAAGCTGCCAATTGTTTGCTAAAGATATGTCCAAGAAATCACAGGTGGATGTAAAAGAAATATTGTGGGGTCATGTAAAAGATTCTTATGATTGGCATATTACAGATATAGGTTCTGGCAAACACAAAACTTCATTAGTAGTCCATTTACCTATTATAGTAAGGACTACAACAGGGTGGCATGTGTTTAGTAGTTCTGAGTTTTCAGAGGCAGAGCGTCCTAATGAGGATAGAGTGGGTCCATATAATTTGGTAATTAAGAATAGTAATGATGCCGCTAATCCTAATAAGATTGTAGAGAAGGTAGGTAAAAGTGAGGTTAGGCCTTGGGATTTTTCTATAACAAAAACAGTTTGCATATTATTTATAAATGCAATAATCTTATTACTTGTTATCTTAATTCCTGCAAGATGGTGTAAAAAGCATAAGATGGACGATCCTGCACCTAAAGGATTTACAGGTTTGATACACATGTTTGTTCAGAATATTTATGAGGAGGTCATTGTAGCATGTATGGGTAAAGAGGCTAAAAAATATGCTTCTTGGTTACTTACTTGTTTCTTCTTTATATTTGTATCTAATTTGATGGGTATAGTACCATTCCCTCCTGGTGGAGGAAATTTAACGGGTAATATTACTTGCACATTCTTTCTTGGAGTAACAACATTTCTAATAACTAATTTTACAGGTTCAAAGGAATATTGGAAAGAGATTTTTTGGCCAGATGTTCCAACATGGCTTAAGGTGCCTGTTCCTTTGATGCCTTTCATTGAGTTATTTGGTATATTTACCAAGCCGTTGGCTTTGATAGTTCGTTTATTTGCAAATATGTTAGCAGGTCATGCTATAGCTTTAGCTTTTGCTGCAATTATTTTCATTATGTTTGGTATAGCTAATAATGCTATAGTAAATTGGTTAGCAGGTAGCGGAATGTCAGTCGTAAGTGTTGCTATGAGTGTGTTTATGATGTTGTTAGAGTTGTTAGTAAGTTATATTCAAGCACTTGTATTTACTATGCTTAGTGCTGTGTTTATTTCATTGGCACATGTAAAGCCACATCATCATGAATCTTAAAAAAGGAATAAAATAAAACAGAATATTAATAAAACAATTAAAATTTAAAAACTATGTTATCATTATTATTAGCAGATGTTGCCTTAGCAAAGTTTGGAGCAGCTATTGGCGCAGGTTTAGCAGCTATTGGTGCAGGTATTGGAATTGGTAGAATTGGTGGTGATGCAATGGAAGCAATGTCGCGTCAGCCAGAAAAGATTGGCGATCTTCGTTCTTCTATGATTATTGCCGCAGCACTTGTTGAAGGTGTAGCCTTCTTTGCAGTAATTGTAGCCATTTTGGCAATAGTATTGTAAAAAGGTTTATTTATTTTAGAAAGATTGAAAATTAAAACAGAAAGGACAAAAGACAGCGTATGGATTTATTAATTCCTAGTATTGGTCTGCTTTTTTGGATGACTCTCGTCTTCTTAATAGTTTTCTTTATCTTGAAGAAATGGGGATTCCCTGTTATATTAAAGATGGCAAACGATCGTAAGGAGTATATTGACGGGAGTCTTCGTAAAGCTCAAGAAGCTAATGAGAAGCTCGCCAATATACAAAAAGAAAGTGAATCCATTTTGCAAGAAGCTCGTGAGAAGCAAGCCTTAATATTAAAGGAAGCTACAGCTACTCGTGAGGCAATTGTAAGTCAGGCGCATGATAAAGCTCGTCAGGAGGCTTCTCGATTGATATCAGATGCTAAGATTGTAATTGAAAATGAAAAGCAGAAAGCTCTTCGAGATATTCGTAATCAAATGGCAGAATTAAGTATCAATATTTCAGAGAAAATTCTCCGCAATAAGTTATCAAGCTCTGAGGTACAGATGGATTACATTAATCGTTTGCTGGATAATGTTTCTTCTTCAAATAATAAAAGTAACTAACATCTTATGGATTTAGGCATTATATCGGTTCGTTATGCACGTGCGCTTTTAAAGAGTGCTACACAAATAGGGATCGAAAATCAGATCTATAATGAGGCGCAGAGAATATCTGAAAGTTATGTTCAGGTATTAAATCTGCGTAGTACTATAGAGAATCCTATGCTTTCAAAAGATACAAAGCTACATTTATTAATTACAGCAAGTGGTGGAAAAGGTATTTCAGACTTGATGCTTAATTTCTTAAAAGTAGTTCTTAAAGAGGGTAGGGAGGCAATCCTACAGTTCATGGCGATGTCTTACATAACGCTTTATAGAAAGCAGAAGAGGATTATTCGTGGGAAATTGACCACTGCAGCTCCTGTTACTCCATGTATTAAGTCAAAGATGCAGAAGGTTGTAGAGGCAAAGACACAAGGGACTGTAGAATTTATAACAGAAGTAGATCCCGATATTATTGGAGGTTTTATTTTGGAGTATGATACCTACAAGATGGATGCTAGTGTCAAATCGAAGTTGAGGAGTTTTCTTTCTCAGTTAAAAAAGTAATTAGAAAATGTCAGATAAAATAAGACCAAGTGAGGTGTCTGAAGTTCTCTTAAAAGAGATTCAAGGCATCAACTCTGAAGAAAAGTTTGATGAGGTCGGTACCGTATTGACTGTAAGCGATGGTGTTGCTCGTATATATGGGCTTCGAAACGCAGAAGCTAACGAGTTGTTAGAGTTTGAGAATGGTACTATGGCTATCGTGATGAATTTGGAGGAGGACAATGTTGGTTGTATTCTTTTAGGTCCAACCACGGGTATAAAGGAGGGGCAAAGTGTAAAGCGAACACATCGTATAGCTTCTATTCGTGTTAATGACAATTTCTTGGGTCGTGTAGTTAATCCTTTAGGTGAGGCTATTGATGGTAAAGGCGAACTTGATCTTACCAATTCCTTTGAAATGCCATTAGACAGAAAAGCTCCTGGTGTTATTTATCGTCAGCCTGTAAAAGAACCACTCCAAACAGGAATAAAGGCTGTTGATTCTATGATTCCTATAGGTAGAGGTCAGCGAGAGTTAATAATAGGTGATCGTCAAACAGGTAAAACAGCTGTTGCTATTGACACTATTATTAATCAGAAGAGCTTTTACGAGGAAGGTAATCCCGTTTATTGTATATATGTTGCTATTGGTCAAAAAGCTTCTACTGTAGCTGCTTTAGTGCAAACTTTAAGCGATCATGGTGCTTTGCCATATACTATAGTAGTTAGTGCAACTGCAGCTGATCCTGCAGCAATGCAATATTATGCACCTTTTGCAGGGGCTGCTATTGGTGAATATTTTCGTGATAGAGGTTTATCAGCATTGGTTGTTTATGATGACTTATCTAAGCAAGCTGTTGCATATCGTGAGGTTTCTTTAATACTACGTCGTCCTTCTGGTCGTGAGGCTTATCCTGGTGATGTGTTCTACCTTCATTCTCGTTTATTGGAGCGTGCTGCACGTATTAATAATGAGCAGGAAATAGCAGAGAAGATGAACGATTTGCCAGAGTCTTTGAAAGGTCACGTTCGTGGAGGAGGCTCACTTACAGCACTTCCTATTATCGAAACTCAAGCAGGTGATGTATCTGCATATATCCCTACTAATGTTATATCTATTACAGATGGGCAGATTTATCTAGAGTCTCACCTCTTTAATCAAGGATTTCGTCCTGCTATTAATGTCGGAATTTCAGTATCTCGTGTTGGTGGGTCTGCACAGATAAAGAGTATGAAGAAGGTTGCAGGTACGTTGAAGATAGATATGGCTCAGTATAGAGAGTTAGAGACTTTCTCTAAGTTTTCTTCTGATATGGATAATGTAACAGCTATGACTTTGGATAGGGGACGTAAAAACAATCAGTTGCTTATACAGTCTCAATATTCACCAATGCCTGTAGGGGAACAAGTAGCCATACTTTATTGTGGTGTGCATGGTTTGATGCGTGAAGTCCCTGTAGATAAAGTAAGAGAATGTCAGGATTTATTTTTAGAAAGTATGCGTTCTAATCATACTGATATTATTAATACTCTTGCTTCAGGTGTTTTGACTGATGATATTACTAAAGTGATAGAGAGTGTAATGGCTAATATAGCTGGGCAATTTAAATAGAAAGGTTAGATAGATGCCATCATTAAAGGAAATAAAAACTCGAATAGCCAGTGTAAATAGCACGCGTAAAATTACAAGTGCTATGAAGATGGTGGCTTCTAGTAAGCTTCATCGTTCGCAATCGGCTATAGAGAGTATGCTTCCTTACGAAGGAATGCTAGAGCATATTTTAAGATCATTCTTAGAGGCGACTCCTGAAATTGAAACGCCATATAACCAGGAGCGTCCAATAAAGCGTGTGGCCCTTATTGTCTATTCTTCCAGTAGTTCGCTTTGTGGCGGATTTAATACCAATATTATTAAGGCTATGCATAATGCTGTTAGGTCTTATAATGAAAAAGGATTTAGCAATAAAGATATAGTTATTTACACTATAGGTCGCAAGGTTTATGAAAAAGCTAAGAAAATGGGCTATACTGTTGTCAATCTTTATTCAGATTTAGCAGAAAAGCCTAGTCTTGAGAGAGCTCGACAGTTATCTACAGAAGTTTGTCAAAAGTGGATAGAAGGAGATTTTGATAAAGTGGAGCTTATTTATCATCATTTTAAGAGTGCAGGAACGCAAATACTAACTCGTAAGACATTCTTACCAATAGAAATTAATCTTAATAATGGTAATGATAAGAACAATGGTTCTGTTTCTTTGGAGAAATCTTCTGATAATGAGGAACAGTCTTTAAAAGATTTGTCAAAAGACTACTTTTTAGTGGAGCCAGATATAAAAACAGTATTAAACACCTTGATTCCACGTTTATTAGATAATATGATATATACAGCAAGTTTAGATAGTAATGCCTCAGAGCATGCTGCGCGTATGGTAGCCATGCAAACAGCTACTGATAATGCAGATGAATTGTTACGTACACTTAATTTGCAATATAATAAATCAAGACAAGCATCAATTACTTCTGAACTTCTTGATATTATGGGGGGTTCGGTAAATAATTAATTTTTTGTATATGTATTAAATCTAATAGAAGAATTAGCTAATATAGTGGAAAGTTGATTAAAAAGTCCCATTTCTTATTTGTTTTATAGAGATGGGATTTTTTTATACTTATTTAGTGTATTGTTTTATCCCAAATTATTGCTGTCCGGTAAAACTTTTTCAAACAAAATAAATTAGGGCTGACACATCTCACGAGGTATCAGCCCTTTTGGTTATCTTTGTTTTCTCAATATAATAAATATAACCATGAGCAAAGATAGTCATTTTACCGGACAGCAATATCTACAAAATGAGCCTATGGCAGATTCTGTAGATGAAAGCAATTTCATTACCGACCTATCCGAAGCTATTAGTGAAGTGTCTTCTATGCCAACACCAAGTAGTGGCGTAGACGTTGATGAACTCCGATTCCAAAAGAAACTTCGCAACAGAGCCAACCGCAAACGTAGAATTTAATTATCAAAAAATATATCAGTGTATGAACAATGAAACGGCACCAATCCTCGACATTATCGAAGAACTCAAACAAGAATGCAAATTCATCAGTAAGGCGCAAGCAGAACTACGCACCACGCTTGCAGAACAGCCTGCCAACTCAACAGCAGCGCGCACTACAACGCAAGAAACCGTGCAAATTCATCTTTCCAAAGAGACGCAAGCCAAAATCAAGGAGCATCAACTTTTTGTTTTAGAGGCACTCTCGCAGTCGAGCAAGAAACTCGACCCGAAGTTTGAAGCCTTGCAGCAACTCATCATAGAGCAACAAAAGCCTGTAGAGTACAAGAACTACTCGCTCTTTGCCAGCGTGCAATTAGCTGAGCGCATACTACTTGGATTGGTTTGTGGATTGGTCATGGTGAGTTGCTGGTTCTTTGCTATGGGAGCCAACAAGCTACAAACAGCCTCCGATTACGACCTACGTTACCGCTACCTGCGTATGCAAGGCAAAGCCACTGCCTCTGACTTCATTCATCTCGACAGCCTCTTTAGCACACATCGCAATTCCCAAGCCATTCAGCAGATGCAACAAAAGGTTGTCGATTACGAGCAAGCCCTGCAACGACAAGCTGAATTGTTGTTGCAACAGAATAAAATTAAGCAAGAGCAAAGAGAACTAAAGAAGTATTTGAAGAAATAGCAAACGTTTTAAGAAAATATTTAGTATTGTTAGAATACACATTAACTATCAGTTAAACCTTATGCAACAAAGGAGCGTTACACAACTGATAATGGTCGTTAAGGACGGCACCGTTTGAAAAGGTAGTCGTTCCTTGTTGTTCCGTGCCGTATGCGTCATGGGCGTGACCAAAAAGATGGAATTTGGGTTTTACTTCCAATACCTTATTTCTCAAAGATAGATTCCCCCAATGTATTCCGTTGGATTCGTCCAGTATCATCGCAGGTGGTTCGTGTGTAATAAGTACGTCTGCACCATGCGGTATGATGCTCTCTTGATGATTGTATGCCAAACCAAAGAATCTCACACCCTCGATTTCACAGCCTCTGTCTTGCAAGAAATGAATATTATTGGGCAAGTCTTCTATGTTTTCAGCTTCCCATAAACATAGATCGTGATTGCCTGTGACAAAAATCTTATGACGGTAGGGTTGTTCGATTAACCAGTTCAGGAAGTTGAGTGCCTCCTCTTCTGTACCCATATCAGTAAAGTCGCCACAATGCACCAAAACATCAGCTGTTGGTAAATTGGTCAGCAGCCGATGTCGATTGTGGGTATCTGAGATTTGAAGTATTGTCATATTAGGGCGCTATGGGTTATCGGTATACCATACAGGAGCTTTATCAAAACCTACAATATACTCTGTATGATGCTGACCACATTTAGGAGTAATTTGCCATTTGACTTCTACATTCTCTGGAAGTTGTTCAAAGAAAGAAGCCAATACCTTCATATCCTCCCTTAGCATATTTTCTTCTAAGCTTTGCAATTCTAATCCAAGCATTATAGTTCTAATATTATCACTATGTGATATGGGGGATATTGGGTAAATAGCCTGATCTAACGACGGAGCTGTTCCAGAAGTAATATAAGTTGCCAAACGAGCACACGTCCTAAAATCATTAAAGTCCATACTTATGATTCCTTTCGTTTCCATGAAATTATGGAAAAACATCAAAAAGTGAAGAATATTATCTTGCAAAGTATAATAGTGTGAGGTAAAAATATTGTAGAAATTCCACCTGTCCTTGAAAACTTTATACTGCGAAGTAGGGTGTAGGTCTAAAACAAAAATGCTACCAACTAAACTATTATACTGTTTAATAAAAGCATCTATTTCAGACATATATACTTCTGCATTGTCAGTAAAGACAAAAACAGCGAGGCATTCTAAAGGGCGTAAGTCATCTATATTATAAGTAACTATATCCTTATAAGGCTGCTGTAGACTACTCAGAAACTCTGTAGCTTTATCACCAAAACAATGATAAGCAACAAATTGTGGATATGATTGCCCAAAATCCAGAAGTTGATTCAATTCTTCCATTTATTTCTTTTCTAAATTTTAGATTTTGAAACAAGATTCTATTTCACTAATCTTGTTCTTTATCCACTTTAACACTTCTTCTTTTCCAATTGCAGGATATTGAGCTATATCATGCCAGTTGTTACCTTCGTTATCGGAAATCCAACTCCAACCATAAGGATAATTTTGGGTTGGTTCATCTGTAAAGCAATCTAATTTAGGTTGCAGCGCAATTGTCTTATCCTCCGAAGCAACTGCAATCCACACTTCTTTCCAATAATAGGCTTCGTCTGTTTTAATAACGATGAAATGAGATTTTTTGTCCTTTAAACTTTTCCATAAGGCTCCATTGTCATCTTGACGTTCTTTAAATCCAAGGTCTTTTAGAGGTTCAATTATATGGTCTTTTCTTAATTTATCTCCGATTTGTTCCTTTAATAGTAGCAATTCAGAAGTAACATCAATATTGTCAGATTTAATGGCTTCTTCAATAATACTTTGTTGATATTTTGTATCCATGTCTTGATGGGTAAGTTGTTTAATAATCGTGATATAATCTTCGACGGTGCTGTGAACAGGCTTTTGAGGTTGGGTCTTCACCAGCTTTTCTAACAGCTTTAGTATATCCTGTGCATAGGAAAGTTTGATAAAATTAAAATGTGCCCCTCCCAATGAACTGGCTGAAGGATCACTACCATATAAAGTAAGATAGACTAATTTGAAATTATTTTTCCCAAACGTTTTTACCCCATAGTTATGATATCGAAGCAGTTGATTAGGCTGGTCGCCTGCATAGATTTTATTTTCGATGATAACGGCATGTTCCCTATCTTCAAGAATAATATCTATACGGCCGCCAGTAGTTTCTGTTACTTCTCCTATGGGTCGTTCAACTATCTGCTCTTTACAATGTGTAATATAATCCTCTGGCAATCCCAAAGCTATAAGGAACAATTTGAGAAATTCATTTCCCAAACCATGGTTTGCCTTTGGATTGAGTAATGTTGCGAGTAAACGTGAATGCAAGCGTACTTCGTCAGAGCACATATTCAGCGCAGAAAACACATTAAAGCATTTTCCTTCCTCCTTTTCTTTCTTTAGCCTCTCTTGTTCAGCATGATGTAATGGTAATAACTGAGATAGTAATTCTTTGATGCTATTGGGCATAATATAAATGTTTCAGTTAGTTTCTTGCTCCACAATCTTGCTTAACTCTTTCTCAACCTCCTCCACCGTAGGCAAAGCAGATTTCAGATTATCAGGGATTGCTTTTGACAGTTGATAATCACTTACTCCAATTGGTTGTTCATAACCAGAGAGGGCATATTGTGCCACTACTTTATCACCACCATTGCAGAGGAGCAAGCCGATGGTCTTGTTGTCGTGCTCGCCACGTAGGGTGTCATCTACTACATTGATATAAAAGTTCAGTTGCCCCATGTATTCGGGCTTGAATGGCGTCGCTTTAAGTTCGATAACTACGTATGCGTGTAGTTGGATATTATAGAGGATAAGGTCGGCATAGAAATCAGAATCACCTACTTCAAAATGCTTCTGCTGTGCCACAAATGCAAAGCCACTGCCCATTTCCAAAAGATATTTGGTGATATGAGAAACCAATTGCTTTTCAATGTCTCGTTCTGCCATTTTATCTGTCTGTCCCATCATATCAAAGATATATGGGTCTTTCATCAGATAGTTGGCAAGGTCGCTTTGCGGTTTGGGTAATCGTGCCGAGAAGTTACTCACTTTCTTTGCGGTAATCTGCCGAGCAAAAAGGTTGGTTTCAATCTGCATTTGCAGAACATTACTGCTCCAACCATTGGCAACAGCCTGTGTAATATACCAAAAGCGTTCACCTAAAGGCAACTTGCTGTTAAGCAGAATTACATGGCTTGCCCAGTTGGTGCGAACAATGGCAGATTGCTTGAAGATATCCTCTATCTTACTAATGTCGCTGTGATAGATAGCCGACAGCATTTCAGAAATCTCTCCTAATTGCGCAACAGGTTCTTGCGTATTTATCTCTCCCTGAATACTTGCTGCTTGTATTTGCGCAAGAGGCTCTTGCGTAAATTGATTGAGTTCGTTTGTTAGTTGTAATATATTATCAACAGAAGGGCTATCAAGCAACTCTTCAACCTTACTCATTTCCGTTAGAATCTCCATAGGATATGCCTTTGCAAACTGACACATATAGACAAGGTTACGGGCAGAATATCCTTTCTTGTCAGGATATTGCGAACGTATAGCCTTGGATAGATTATCAATAACTTTGCTGCCCCAACCTTCTTTCTTTTGGAGGTAGAGAATAAAATGCCCCACTTTCCAATAATGGAAGAGCATATCAGCATTAGCCGAAGCAATCATGCGCACTTGGGTTTGCTCTAAATCAGAGCCAATAGCACGCACTATGGGCGAAAAATCCTGTTTGTCGGTGTTCTTTATATCATTGCTCATTGTGAAATCTATTATAATTGATTGAATTTACTCATAGCATTCGCTTTGATGTCGTCCGCAATGTCTATGTATGGTTTCATAGCCTTGTAATCGCTATGCCCAGTCCATTTCATAACTACTTGCGGAGGAATACCCAATGCAAGCGCATTACAGATGAACGTTCTACGACCAGCGTGTGTTCCAAGTAAGGCATATTTAGGTGTAACTTCGTCAATGCGTTCATTACCTCTATAATAAGTTTGACGTACAGGTTCGTCAATACCAGCCAATTCTGCCAACTCTTTAAGATAATCATTCATTTTCTGGTTAGTAATAACAGGCAACACCTTGTCATCTTCAAATGCCACATCCTTGTATTTATCAAGAATTGCTTTACTATGGTTGTTCAACTCAATAATCAGGCTATCAGAAGTCTTAACCGTTGTAACCTCAATGTGGTCTCCCTTTATATCACTTCTACGAAGATTAAACACATCGGAGTAGCGCAAGCCCGTGAAGCATTGGAAAAGAAATACATCACGCACTCTATCTAAAGCTTGCTTGGCAGCAGGTATTTCGAACTCTCGGAGTTTGTTCAGTTCCTCCCAAGTGAGGAAGATGATTTTCTTTTGTGTGCTTTTGAGTTTAGGTTTATAACTATCGTAAGCATTGTTCTGATGTACACCTTTCTTGAAAGCCCAGCGTAAAAACCACTTCAAGAAACTTAATTGCTTGCCTATAGTAGAATTGCGCATTTCCTTTACATCACGAAGATAGGTAACATAATCATTTAGACCTTTCTCATCAAAGAAATCAAATGTAAGTCCATCACGAAAGTTCATCAAATGATTTTTCACAGCAGCAAACTTCTCGTAAGTAGAATCAGTCCAATCATTCTGTCGTCCACAATCTCTTACAAACTCATCGAAGACCTTGTAGAAAGCATTAGGTGTTGATTTTCTTGGGGTTACTTCTTCTATAGGTTTGTGCAGCGCATTGAATGCTTCTTTAATTTGTTCAGGAGTTGGCATTATTTCTTCTACTTCAAACTTCTTGAAGATTTCCTGCACCTCTGTATAATAGCCCAAGAGTGAAGCATTGATTTCAGAAGCTGATTGTTTCAATTTGTTTGTGCACCCGTTTCTTACACGCTGCTTATCAGTATCCCATTTCGCAGCATCAATACGATAACCTGTTGTGAATTCAATTCGTTTGGAAGCAAAATTGACACGCATACGGATAGGTACATTCTCAACAATGAGTACTCCGTCCTTTTTCCTGCTTTCCAACGTGAAGATAATATTCCGCTTGATGTTCATACTTTGGGGTGTTTTAATTTATGCACCCAAATTTACACCCAAAAATTAATTCTACCAAAGATTTTCCATGAAATCTTATTTTATTAACATTCTACTTAAAGTACTATTATACAACAGATTGAGCGTTTATGATACTATTTGAAGGTTCAAGAGAAAGAGCCTCTCTCTCCGCAAATAGGCTTCAAAAGGACTTCACAAGGGTTGTCAATTTAGCCTTCAAAAATTAGCTAATCGTTGTAAAATCAAGGTTTTACAACGATTTTTCTTTGTATATACCTCTATCGCCTGACGGCATAACCCT
>NZ_ADFQ01000115.1:0-2970 GCF_000177355.1 Prevotella amnii CRIS 21A-A | reverse complement strand
TAGAGACAAGATGAAAACTTAGATAAAAGGAAAAGTAAAGTAGAGAAAGTACCGTAGGTATATTATATAGGTGCATATACGTATAGACTTATATATGTATTGCTGCATAGACATCGGTATATAAAGGAATGGCACTCATCTTTAGATGTGTGCCTATTTCTTTCAATAAGTACAAAGCCATAGGCTTTGTCGTATACAGGGTTCCTCTCTCCCAAAGCAGCTCTGACCATAGGTCTGTGCTGTCTTATGCCTGATTAGATGCCATATGGCACTCAAAGAAAGGCATAAGAGGGTTTAAGAAAGCGTGCTTGCATGGAAATAGAATTAAGTCCACTGAAGAAGCCTGGTAAAGTCCATACAGATAACCTACAGACAAAAAAAAAGAGACCCTTCTTCAAGGATCTCCCTGCTAAGGTAAGGTTGTTTAAGCATTCTTTTTCTTCTTCTCCTCTTTAGGACCGTCTTGTTTTTTATTCCTGACACAAGCTGTAACCTTTGTGGCAATGTTCTTAAGAACCGTAACGTTCTTGCCGTCCTTGGTGTAGATCTCTGGCTTGAAAAAGCCCTCGACAGTTACTTCTTTGCCTTTTTTCAGCAGCTCCAGTGTAGCTGTATCTTCTTTCTTGACCCATGTTTCAAGGCTTAGAATAGAAGAGACGGTTACCGTCTCGTTACCTCTGCGCTCTGAATGTTTGATAATGATACCGAAGCGAGCGATGGCTGCCTTGTTGAAGTTTTTAACGTCTGCGTCTTTGCAGATGTAACCTGTAACTGAAAAATTGTTCATTGCGTTCATAACTTTATTTTTTTAAATTGATATTTATTTTACGTGCATAAAGAAGCAGGCAAGGAGAAGGTGTGCAAAGGCAAGGGATGACCGTTATTTTTTTCATCTTTGACCATGGAGTTTTTGGATCAGGAGCAACCGCACCCCAAAAACTTGAAAAAAATCACGAGGCAAGCCCAGAGGCGACCCTTGCAGAACACCGCTTGCGCTAACTTTGCAAAGGAAAATGAATGTCAGCTTATTTGAAAAATATAAAGAACGAGATGGATGATAGAAGTGGAAGGTACATGAAAAGATGCTACCAAAACTAAAAAGGCAGTCACTGCTTCAGGTGTCAAGAGAACATGCAGAGTATGGAGGATAAGACAAGGATGTTACCACCGTCAAGCCAGGAACACAAGTCTAGAAAGGAGTACAAATAAGACATCTCTGCCGAAAAAAGAATGAAGTACAAGAGAATAAAAAGAAATGAGAAGAGAGCCACTCCAAGAACAGCAAGAAATACCTCAAAAAAGTATTGCCACTAAAGATACGCTGTCAGAGAGAAAAAGCAAAACGATTCTTATAACAAGACGGTAAAGAAAAGAAAGCTGTACAACAATACAAAAGGGAGACTTAAAGAAGGGGCAACCTTATGAATAAATGTCTGCAAGGCTATCTGCATGGGCGTATGGGCGTATTGAAGTATATATAAGAATATGACTAAACAACAATATTAGAATACGTCAATAGGAGTATAAGTATATAGAGTAATATAGGGAAAGGGAAGTAAATCCAAATAGAACAATCGGCTGTGCCTGTTAAGTCTCTGCCATACCGCTCTCCCGAAGTCCCTTGAAAATCTCTGTCGAAATGTTTGGTAGAACATGAGACTGTGGTTTTCATGGGATTAAAACAGCACAGACTGTTTTAAGGGTTTCTGTGTAGCCTGTGTTCTGTAAGGAAGAAAGGAAAAGCCTATATGAGAAACATGCGTTCCTAATGATTTGCAGAACACTGGCTACACAGGAGGGTTATTAGAAAACGCTAAGGGAAAGTTAGAAATTCAAAACTTGCGATAGCGTGTTTTGATAGGTCAACAGAAAACCTTGTATACAATTTTTCTGCGGAAGTAAGATCTGAAAATAAAAGCGATACCAATAAATTTAAGATAAATAGTATAAACAAAAGAAATAGAGACTGTAGATAACCTCGGATAGGGTGTGGGGCGATAAGCCCCACCGACAAAAAGAGTATAAAAAAAGGAGGGAAATTCCCTCCTAAATGTTCCCTCAAAGTATTTATTTATGCTTTAGATTTCTCTTGTCCTGAATGTAGAAATACATTCCGCCAATATTAGCTATTGCGATGACGAAAATCATCATTAAAATTCCTGCGTTCATACTATTTCCCTTTCTTTTGTTTGTCCCTAATCAAGTATAATCCCCATCCAAGCGATACAGCGACGAGAATGAAAGCAATAGAATACAAATACCCCTTTTCTCTTATGTCACCTATCATAGAGCTTAGTATAACAGCTGTGGTGATGTACTTAGCTATATCCATCAGCCATTTACCAAATTCCTTTTTCATCTTGCAAATATAACATTAAAAAATTAAAAATACAATTCAAATCACGTAAAAAGATGGAATGTGTCAGGATTGGCACATTCCATTTAGGCTGTTATAAACTCATAGTCATTGCCTTTTGCTCTAATGTAGTAATATCTTCGATTGTACACCATTGCGGTTTCAAGTCCTCTGGGATTATGTCCCAACGTCTTTTCAACTCCTCGATAGTTTCCTCTATGGAGTTTCCCCATAGACCATGTTTATCGTTATGGTAGCGACAATCCTGTCTATCTTGCTCTTCGTTACCAGTCTTCCCAAGGTATGCAATCAAATCATGATATATTTTTGAAAGCATCATATATTTACCTCTACAATTGTACTCTCTTATATCCTTTTCAGTATAAGGATTTGTAATAACAAAGTTTCGCTTCAACTCAAAACCTGCTTCACCGTCCATGTCATCGGCTGGGCATGCCTTGTATAATGTTGTTGGGTTACTTTGTGGTGACAGCGATAAATCAAAAAAATGATTTCCCATATCATCCTTATAAACAGTGTAACCATTGTAATTAATTCCCATTCGTTGCAAAGTAATTGTTTCCATATCTCTATGTTTTTGAAGTTAATATTAA
>NZ_ADFQ01000116.1:0-1074 GCF_000177355.1 Prevotella amnii CRIS 21A-A | reverse complement strand
GACACAAGCGCACCTCGCCCTTGAGATTCTGCGGCAGATATACTATTAGCAATTCTTAAAGTCTTTCGTTTATAAAAACAATTACATGAAGACAAAGCATTTATAATTAATATTATCAAAGTAGTCGATAAAATGATCTTCCTCATAGTATACAAATTGAATAACATTGCCATAACTGATTTTTGTACATAAAGAATAATTCAAGTATAAAAACCAGCAAGCAGCATAACATTGCTGCCTGCTGGTTCAAATATACTATCGTTTAATAGTTTGACCTTTATTCTGCTTTTTAATCCTTGAATATATAAGATTAGGAGTTTTTCTGTCAATAATCTTATTCACTAAATCTCCTATCGGATTCATGAAAGGAGTGGATTTCAAATCTTCATAAGATAATTCTCCTGGTTTTTTCCCTGCTTTTATAAAGCATTTTGTACTGTTTTTGTACAATTTGAGCCGAGTACATTATAATTTTTATTTAATTCCTCCAAGGCACCTCTTTTTGCAGCTTCATCTTGTTGGGTTGTAGCAGGAATTAGATATCCTTCTGTATATTCAGGTTGCTTTGTCTTAGAATCTACTGAATTTTTGGAACTCCTTAGGAATTCTTTTGGAGAATTGAAAATAGAAGTGCCTCTGTCGTCTCCCCTATTATTCTCACCACTAATTCCACTCCAGTCATTAGTTCCATTTTTTGAGAACAATGCCCATTTCTTGTCTTTAGTTTGTATTAAAATGGCCATATGCCCATATCCTCCTGCACCTTTTGGGGCAGTAAGTACAAACAAACTATCGCAGTTGATGTCTATAGAAATAAGTGGATTATCAGCACCAAAGCTATAAGGTGAGATATTATAATATTTTTCTGCAAATATATCTACACTCATCCACAAACTCAGTCTTGGCTCATAGTACCTCGCACCATAGTAATACATACCTGTTTCCTCGTCAAACTCTTTAGCGTTGAAGAGGTACGGCGTGTTCCACGTATTGTTGCGTTCTTCTATGAACACTTCTCCAAACGGTACATACTCGATGTGCTGTGTCACCTCGCCGTCAAGATTGGTGATGTAA
>NZ_ADFQ01000117.1:0-912 GCF_000177355.1 Prevotella amnii CRIS 21A-A | reverse complement strand
AATATATGTCTTTTTAAACAACTATATTATAATTACTGTCTACTTAGTTATAAACAGGCTAATATTTTTTATTATTACTTATAAATATATTATTACTGTCCGAGACATCTGCAAAACCTTACCCCATTCTCTTTCATTCTTGTTTTTGAGCACTATTGGCTCACCCGCAGTCAATATTTTTGATTTTTAGGCTGTATATGCTCTATTTCATCTCATATTCTCCCCTTATTTGAGAGAATTAGACACAATTATCCCTGGAGTTCTATATAAATTGTAGGCAATAGCCTCCATGATGTGTTGTGCGTGAGTCTTAGCTAAACCTACATATCTGGCTATCCCACCATGAAACAATCTGTGAATAGATCCAAAGGTACGTTCCACTTTGTACCGTGTCTTGCTGATGGCTACATTAACACGCTGCTCTCTTTCCGTTAGCTTACGTCCCCTTACTCCTTTGTGCATGATGCGACTCTTGAACGTCATACGTTTAAGTACATCCTTGTTTGCTGTAGAATCATAACCCTTGTCGGCATAAACAGGTGTACCTTGTGGAAGTTTAGCTTTTTCTAATGGCTTTTCCAAATGTTTGATATCACTTTCGTTAGCTGGTGTGGTTTCCTCGGCTATCACCAACCCGTTCTCATCTGTAACCGAATGTCGCTTGTAACCGAAGTGGAGCTTTCCCATTTTCTTAATCCATCTTGCATCTCCATCAACGTTTGGCTTAACAACTTCCTTGACCATTGCTTTTTCTGAACTATCACGACTGTCAGCTTCATTACGCTCTTCCACTACTTCATACTCCTTGCGTCCACGCGGACGGCGTGGAGTATCGGCAATGCTCGCATCGATAATAGCACCACGCTTAACGATGACACCTTTAGACTCAAGTTGCCGATTGATTTCATTGAG